>NZ_JBSGYQ010000108.1:0-14218 GCF_053610585.1 Streptomyces sp. NPDC054887
AGGGTGGCGCGGGGCTGCGATCGGGGGGTGCTCGGGGGGCGGCGGGGGGGGCATGTCCGCCGCGTCGCAGGCCCGCAGGCTCAAGGGCCCGGGGGAATTGGAGATCGTCGCCTTCGAGCGCGGCGACTTCACGTCGTACTCGGCCTGCGGCATCCCGTACTGGGTCGGCGGCGCCGTCGGGGACCGGGACGAGCTCATCGCCCGTACGCCCGAGGAGCACCGCGCGCGTGACATCGACCTGCGGACGCGCACGGAGGTCACCGCCATCGACGTGGCCGGGCGCCGGGTGCGTACCCGCGATCTGGCGTCGGGCGACGCGTCGTGGACCGGCTACGACAAGCTGGTGGTGGCGACGGGCGCCCGGCCGGTGCGCCCGCCCCTGCCCGGCATCGACGCGCCGGGGGTGCACGGCGTGCAGACCCTCGGCGACGGCCAGGCGCTGATGGACACCCTGGAGCGGACGCGGGGGCGGCGCGCGGTCGTCGTCGGGGCCGGCTACATCGGCGTGGAGATGGCGGAGGCGCTGGTCGCCCGCGGGTACGAGGTGACCGTCCTGAACCGGGGCGAGCAGCCGATGTCGACGCTCGACCCGGACATGGGCCGCCTGGTGCACGACGCGATGAACGGCATGGGCATCACCACCGTCGCGAACACCGAGGTGACCGGGATCCGCACCGGCGACGACGGCCGTGTCCGGGCGGTCGCCACGGACGGGGACACCTGTGCGGCGGACGTGGTGGTGCTGGGCATCGGGGTCGAACCCGAGACCGCGCTGGCGCGGGAGGCGGGTCTGCCGGTCGGGTCGTACGGCGGGCTGGTCACCGACCTGTCGATGCGCGTCGTGGGCCACGACGACATCTGGGCGGGCGGCGACTGCGTCGAGGTGCTCGACCTCGTGTCGGGCGGGCGGCGCCACATCCCGCTCGGCACGCACGCGAACAAGCACGGCCAGGTGATCGGCTCGAACGCGGCAGGCGGCTACGCGACGTTCCCCGGAGTCGTCGGAACGGCGGTCAGCAAGGTGTGCGACCTGGAGATCGCCAGGACCGGCCTGCGGGAGAAGGACGCGCGGGCGCAGGGCCTCCGGTACGTGACGGCGACGATCGAATCGACGAGCCGCGCCGGGTACTACCCGGGCGCGTCGCCGATGACGGTGAAGATGATCGCGGAGCGGCGCACGGGGCGGCTGCTGGGCGTCCAGATCGTCGGGCGCGAGGGTGCGGGCAAGCGGGTCGACGTCGCGGCGGTCGCCCTGACCGCCCGGATGACGGTGGAGCAGATGACCGCGCTGGACCTGGGCTACGCGCCGCCCTTCTCCCCGGTGTGGGATCCGGTGCTGGTGGCCGCCCGCAAGGCGGTGACGGCGGTCCGGGAGGCCGGCGCGTAGCCGGGCGGCGCCCGCCGGGGGACGGACCCCGCGGGCCGGCCGCTAGCGCGCCGCGGTCCGCGTGTGGACGTAGTCCGTGAGGCGGGTCAGGGCGTCGGGGTCCGTCGTCGGCAGGACGCCGTGGCCCAGGTTGAAGATGTGGCCCTCCAGCCCGGCCGCCGCGGCCAGCACCTCGTCCGTCTTCGCCATGACGGCGTCCGGGGTCGAGAACAGGACGGCGGGGTCGAGGTTGCCCTGGAGCGCCTTGCCGGGGCCGACGCGCCGCGCCGCCTCGTCCATCGGGACGCGCCAGTCGACGCCGACGACGTCCGCGCCGGCCTCGCCCATCAGTCCGAGCAGTTCGCCGGTGCCGACGCCGAAGTGGATGCGCGGCACGCCGTACGACGCCACCGCGTCGAAGACCTTCGCCGAGGCGGGCATCACGGAACGGGTGTAGTCGGCGGGGGCGATCGCGCCGACCCAGGAGTCGAAGAGCTGCACGGCGGACGCGCCGGCCTCGATCTGGACCTTCAGGAACGCGCCGGTGATCTCCGCGAGCCGGTCGAGGAGGTCCGCCCACAGCTGCGGGTCGCCGTACATGAGGGCCTTGGTGTGCTCGTGGTTGCGCGAGGGGCCGCCCTCCACGAGGTAACTCGCGAGAGTGAAAGGCGCGCCCGCGAATCCGATGAGCGGAGTGGACCCGAGTTCCCGCGTGAGCATCCCGATCGCCTCAGTGACGTACGTGACGTCCTCCGGCGTGAGGTCCCGCAGGCGGGCGAGGTCGGCCCGGGTGCGGATCGGATCCGCGATCACGGGGCCGATGCCCGGCTTGATGTCCAGGTCGATCCCGATGGCCTTCAGCGGCACCACGATGTCGCTGAAGAAGATGGCGGCGTCGACGCCGTGGCGGCGCACGGGCTGGAGCGTGATCTCGGTGACCAGCTCGGGCCGCATGCAGGAGTCGAGCATCGGGATGCCCTCGCGCACCTTCAGGTACTCCGGCAGGGAGCGCCCCGCCTGCCGCATGAACCAGACCGGCGTGTGCGGCACCGGCTCGCGCCTGCACGCCTTGAGGAAGGCCGAGTCGTACGTCTGGCTCTGCGGGCTGCCCACGGGGCGGCGGTCATTGGCACTCACGCCCAAATCTTCGCACGCGGGCCGAAGCGGTTGTCGCGGGGCGGGTGTCCTTCCCTGCGCGGAGGGCGCGTTCCGCCTACGCTTCCCCGCATGGCTCCGGCGCAGGGACGACTTTCGGATGATGCTGACGACAGGGGCGGCGCGGGGGACGACTCCGCACCGCCCGCGTTCCGTCAGGCGGTCGAGGCCCTGTGCTCGGCGCGCCTGCGCCCCGAGGTGGAGGTGGACCCGACCCGCCCGCCGCAGAGACTGGCCCCGTACGCGTACGCGCTGGAGGCGGCGGTGGTGCACGGCGACGAGGACCTGGCGGACGGGCGGCTGGTGCTGCTGCACGACCCGGCGGGCCACGAGGCGTGGCACGGAACGTTCCGCCTGGTGACGCTGGTACGGGCGGAACTGGAGCCGGAGATGGCGGCCGACCCGCTGCTGCCCGACGTGAGCTGGTCCTGGCTGACCGGCGCGCTGGAGGCGCGCGGCCTGTCGTACGCGGAGGCGAGCGGCACGGTGACGCGGGCCGGTTCGCACTACTTCGGCGGGCTGGCCGAGCGCAGGCCCGCCACGCAGATCGAGATCAGGGCGTCGTGGACGCCGCGCGAGGGGCGTGGCGGGGTGCCGGACACGGCGGCGCACCTAACAGCCTGGTGCGACCTGCTGGCGCAGATCGCCGGGCTGCCTCCGGTGAGCGGTCACGGGCCGAACCCGGTGGAGGCCGGCGTGGTGTCGCTCCCGCAGCGGCGGGGGCCGCAGGCGCCGTAGCAGGTGACACGGAGGGCGTGCCCGGGTGGCGCGCCCTCTTTCGTGTTCTCTGACCGGCTACTCATCACATGATCGAGCGTGCGTCCGAATTGCCCGAATTGTTACTCACCAAATCGTGATCTTTCCCTAAAGGAGAGCGGCACTGCTGCCGAAGAGGTTGATGACCCTTCAGCACGGTTCCCCCCCGGCTTCACCCCGAGCCGGCGAGTTCCGCCACTCCCCCAGGAGGCCTGGTGTCCGTTCTCCTCGAGCAGCCCGCAAGCCTGGTCGCCTACCGCCCTAACAAGCCGACGGCCATGGTCGTCGTGGCCGACCCGCGCGTCCGTTCCACCGTCACCCGCCATCTGTGGGCCCTTGGAGTACGAGACGTCATCGAAGCGTCGTCCATCGCGGAGGCACGCCCCCGCGTCGGCAGTCCGCGCGACATCTGCGTTGCCGACGTCCACCTGCCCGACGGTTCCGGGCTGACCCTGCTCTCCGAAACCCGCGCGGCGGGCTGGCCCAACGGGCTCGCCCTCTCCGCCGCCGACGACATCGGCGCCGTACGCAACGCCCTCGCGGGCGGCGTCAAGGGCTACGTCGTCACCGGTACGCGCAACAACATCGGGCACCCCACCCGCCCCGGCGCCGCCCCCATCGGCGCCGCGGCAGCCCGCATGCACCGCCGCCCCCCGGGCGCCCCGAGCCACCCGGGCGGTTACCGAGAGCTCTCCGGCCGCGAGGTCGAGGTGCTCAGACTGGTCGCCGAAGGACAGTCCAACAAGGCGATCGGCGTCTCGATGGGCCTCTCCGCCCTGACCGTCAAGAGCCACCTCGCCCGCATCGCGCGCAAGCTCGGCACGGGCGACCGTGCCGGGATGGTCGCGGTGGCCCTGCGGACCGGAATCATCCACTGACCGATTCCACTCCCTCCCGCGCCCGCCGACGGAACGTTCCGCCGGCGGGCGCGTCCATGCGCCGCGCCCGGAAAAGGCACATTCGGACGACATCGCGCCGGGGCTGGTTCTCGCAGGTCACCCGGGTCTTCGCGGACGAGTGCAGGTCAGGCGTTCGCTCGTGCGGATACCCTTTACACGTGACCGACGCCCAAGAGACCGCAGCAGAGCCAGACCTGCGAAACCCCGGGGGCGCCCCCCCGGACGACGTCGATACGGCGCCGATTCCCTTGCTGGAGCCTCGCGAAGGCATTCCGCCGGTGGTGGCCACCCAGGAGGCCCTCGACGAGGTCGTCGCGGCCTTCGCCCGCGGCACCGGGCCCGTGGCCGTCGACGCCGAGCGGGCGTCCGGCTACCGGTACGGACAGCGGGCGTACCTCGTGCAGCTGCGCCGCGAAGGCGCCGGCAGCGCGCTGATCGACCCGGTCGGCTGCCCCGACCTCTCCGCCCTGGGGGAAGCCCTCGCGGGCAGCGAGTGGATCCTCCACGCCGCCACGCAGGACCTTCCGTGCCTGCGCGAAATAGGCATGGTGCCCACCCGGCTCTTCGACACCGAGCTGGCGGGCCGGCTCGCGGGCTTCCCCCGCGTCGGCCTCGGCGCGATGGTCGAGTCCGTCCTCGGGTACGCCCTGGAGAAGGGGCACTCCGCCGTCGACTGGTCCACCCGCCCGCTGCCCGAGCCCTGGCTGCGGTACGCCGCGCTGGACGTCGAGCTGCTCGTCGACCTGCGCGACGCGCTGGAGAAGGAGCTCGACCGGCAGGGGAAGCTGGAATGGGCCCGCCAGGAGTTCGACGCCATCGCGTCGGCGCCGCCCGCGCCGCCGCGCAAGGACCCGTGGCGCCGTACGTCCGGCATGCACAAGGTGCGCCGCCGCCGGCAGATGGCCATCGTGCGGGAGCTGTGGAACGCGCGGGACCGCATCGCGCAGCGGCGTGACGTGTCGCCCGGCAAGGTGCTGAGCGACACCGCCATCGTCGAGGCGGCGCTGGCCGTGCCGCTGAACGTCCAGGCGCTGTCCGCCCTGCCCGGTTTCGGCCACCGCATGGGACGGCGGCAGCTGGAGCAGTGGCAGGCCACGGTCGACCGGGCCAGGGCGCTGCCGGACTCCGAGCTTCCGCAGCCGGGAGCGGCCGTGACCGGTCCGCCCCCGCCGCGTTCCTGGGCGGACAAGGACCCGGCCGCGGCGGCTCGCCTCTCGGCCGCGCGGGCGGCCGTCTCCGCGCTCGCGGAGGAGCTGAACATGCCGCAGGAGAACCTGATCACCCCGGACACCGTGCGCCGGGTCTGCTGGGAGCCGCCGCAGGACGCGACGGCGGAGGCGGTGGCCGGGGCGCTGGCGTCGTACGGGGCGCGCCCGTGGCAGGTGGAGCTCGTGTCGCCCCTGCTGACCACGGCGCTGACCGTGACGGCGGCGACCTGAGCGTCCCCGGAAGCCCCCGGAGCCCAGCCCCCGGCCGTCCTCGGCCGGGGGCTTCCGCGTGTGACGTTCGCCGCTCCCGCCGTGGGGGGTGGGCAGCTTGGTTACCCGCAAGTAGCATGGCGGTACGCGGCACGCCCACGCGGCGTGCCCCACGTGCAGCAGTGCCACCCCGCACCCTGGAGGAGAGCCAATCGTGCCTCGTACCGTCAGGGATGTCGTCTTCGTCGACGGCGTCCGCACCCCGTTCGGCAAGGCGGGCCCGAAGGGCATCTACCACGAGACCCGCGCCGACGATCTCGTCGTGAAGGCCATCCGGGAGCTGCTGCGCCGCAACCCCGGCCTCGACCCCGCGAAGATCGACGAGGTCGCCATCGCCGCGACCACGCAGATCGGTGACCAGGGCCTGACCCTCGGCCGTACGGCCGGCATCCTCGCCGGTCTGCCGCAGTCCGTCCCGGGCTACTCCATCGACCGCATGTGCGCCGGCGCCCTGACGTCCGTGACCTCGCTGGCCGGTTCCATCGCCTTCGGCGCGTACGACGCCGTCATCGCGGGCGGTGTCGAGCACATGGGCCGCCACCCCATGGGTGAGGGCGTCGACCCGAACCCGCGCTTCGTGTCGGAGAAGCTCGTCGACGAGTCCGCCCTGTTCATGGGCATGACCGCCGAGAACCTGCACGACCGCTACCCGAGCATCACCAAGCGGCGCGCCGACGAGTACGCCGTGCGCTCGCAGGAGAAGGCCGCCAAGGCGTACGCCGACGGCAAGATCCAGGCCGACCTGGTGCCGGTCTCGGTGCGGCGCACCAACGCGGAGGCCGGCGAGACCGGCTGGGGCCTGGTGACGGCCGACGAGCCGATGCGCCCAGGCACCACGCTGGAGTCGCTGGCGAACCTGAAGACGCCGTTCCGCGTCCACGGCAACGTCACCGCGGGCAACGCGGCCGGTCTCAACGACGGCGCCACCGCGTCGATCCTCGCCTCCGAGGACTTCGCCCGCGAGCACGACCTCCCGGTGAAGATGCGCCTCGTCTCGTACGCCTTCGCCGGCGTGGAGCCCGAGGTCATGGGCTACGGCCCGATCCCGGCGACCGAGAAGGCGCTGGCCAAGGCCGGTCTGTCGATCGAGGACATCAACCTCTTCGAGATCAACGAGGCGTTCGCCGTCCAGGTGCTCGCCTTCCTCGAGCACTACGGCATCGCCGACGACGACGCCCGCGTCAACCAGTACGGCGGCGCGATCGCCTACGGCCACCCGCTGGCCTCCTCCGGCGTGCGTCTGATGACGCAGCTGGCCCGCCAGTTCGAGGAGCAGCCTGAGGTCCGCTACGGCCTCACCACGATGTGCGTCGGCTTCGGCATGGGCGCCACCGTGATCTGGGAGAACCCGAACCACAAGGACGCCGGAGGCAGCAAGTGAGCACCACCGTTGAGCTTTTGAAGGGGGCGGCCGAGCTGTTCCCGGACGAGGTCGTCACCAGCGCCCACGTACGGCACTTCGAACTGCCCCAGGGCGCGGGCCGGTTCGCGCTGATCACGCTGGACAACGGCTTCGACCACACCAAGCCGACCACCTTCGGCCCGCAGTCGCTCGCCAACCTGAACACGGCGATCGACCAGGTCGAGAAGGAGGCCGCCGAGGGCTCCATCGTCGGTGTCGGCCTCACCGGCAAGCCGTTCATCTTCGCCGTCGGCGCCGACCTCAAGGGCGTCGAGCTGCTGAAGCGCCACGAGGACGCGCTGGCGATCGGCAAGGGCGGTCACGACGTCTTCCGCCGCCTGTCCGGCCTCGCGGTCCCCACCTTCGCGTACTACAACGGCGCGGCGATGGGCGGCGGCGTCGAGGTCGGCCTGCACTGCACCTACCGCACGGTCTCGGCCGCGCTCCCCGCGTTCTCGCTGCCCGAGGTCTTCCTCGGCCTGGTTCCGGGCTGGGGCGGCTGCGCGCTGCTGCCGAACCTGATCGGCGCCGACCGCGCGGTTTCGGTCATCATCGAGAACTCGCTCAACCAGAACAAGCAGCTCAAGGGCAAGCAGGTCTTCGAGCTCGGGATCGCCGACGCGATCTTCGAGGGCGCGGACTTCCTGGAGCAGTCGCTGATCTGGACGGCGTCCGTGCTGCGCGGCGAGCTCCAGGTCGTACGGCCGGAGATCGACCGCGGCGAGGCCTGGGACCAGGCCGTGGCGCGCGGCAGGGCGATCGCCGACTCCAAGGTGCACGGCGCGGCCCCCGCGGCGTACCGCGCCCTGGAGATCATCGCGGCGGCGAAGGACGGCGACCTGGGCGCCGGCTTCGACGCCGAGGACACCGCCCTCGCGGACCTCATCATGGGCGGCGAGCTGCGCAGCGGCATCTACGCCTTCAACCTCGTCCAGAAGCGCGCGAAGCGTCCGGCCGGTGCGCCGGACAAGTCGCTGGCGCGTCCGGTCACCAAGGTCGGCGTCGTCGGCGCCGGTCTGATGGCCTCGCAGCTCGCGCTGCTGTTCCTGCGCCGCCTCGAGGTGCCGGTCGTCCTGACCGACATCGACCAGGAGCGCGTCGACAAGGGCGTGGGCTACGTCCACGCCGAGATCGACAAGCTGCTCGGCAAGGGCCGCGTCAACCAGGACAAGGCCAACCGCCTCAAAGGCCTGGTCTCCGGTGTGCTGGACAAGGCCGAGGGCTTCTCCGACGCCGACTTCATCATCGAGGCCGTCTTCGAGGAGATGGGCGTCAAGCAGCAGGTGTTCGCGGAGGTCGAGGCAGTCGCCCCGGCGCACGCGATCCTCGCCACCAACACCTCCTCGCTGTCCGTCTCCGAGATGGCGTCGAAGCTGAAGCACCCCGAGCGGGTCGTCGGCTTCCACTTCTTCAACCCGGTCGCGATCCTGCCGCTCCTGGAGATCGTGCGCGGCGAGCAGACCGACGACGCCTCGCTGGCCACGGCCTTCGGTGTCGCGCGCAAGCTCAAGAAGACCGCCGTGCTCTGCAAGGACGCCCCGGCGTTCGTGGTGAACCGCATCCTCACCCGCTTCATGGGCGAGATCCAGAACACCATCGACGAGGGCACCCCGGTCGAGGTCGCCGAGAAGGCCGTCGAGCCGCTCGGTCTGCCGATGTCCCCGCTGGTGCTGCTCGAACTGGTCGGCCCGGCCATCGGTCTGCACGTCTCGGAGACCCTGAACCGCGCCTTCCCGGAGCGCTTCACGGTGTCGCCGAACCTGGCCGCCGTGGTCAAGGCCGGCAAGCGCGGCTTCTACGTCTACGACTCGGGCAAGCCCGAGCTGGACCCCGAGGTCGCCGCCCTCCTCAAGCAGGGCGACACCGTCCTGACGGAGGAGCAGGTCCGCACCCGCGTCATGGAGGCCGTGGCGCAGGAGATCGGGCTCATGCTCCAGGAGGGTGTCGTCGCCGAGGCGCAGGACATCGACCTCTGCCTGATCACCGGCGCGGGCTGGCCCTTCCACCTGGGCGGCATCACGCCGTACCTGGACCGTGAGGGCTACTCGGAGCGCGTGAACGGCAAGAAGTTCCTGCCGCAGGGCGTCGCGAGCGTCCCCGCGTAACCTCCGGCGTACGCACGAGTGCCCGGCACACCACCTGGTGTGCCGGGCACTTCGCGTCGGTGTCCTGGCGTCTCAGACGCGGGACCAGGCCGCCAGGGCCAGCCCCTCCTCCTCCGGCTTCTGACGGGCCACGTGCAGGGCGCCGTCGCGGCCGATCACCGCGAGGACCACGCGGCCAGCCGCGTCGACCGCCAGCGCCGGCGCGCCGAGGCACTCCTCTCCCGTGGCGGTCCACCACACGCCGTCGCCCTCGGCGTGCGTCACGCAGGCCGCCAGCACGGGCCGGCCGTCGCCGCCCCGGTGGGCCAGGACCGTGCAGTCGTGGCCGCCGACCACGGCCCGCACGGCGGCGGGCGGGCTGTCCCCCGGTGTGCCCGAGAGGGAGACGGGCTCCTCGCCGGGGCGCAGGGCGGTGATCCCCTTGGCGTCCGCGTCGTTCCAGTAGTACGTGACGCGGTCCTCGGCGGTCTCCAGGCCGGTGACGGTGCCGACCACCGGTACGAGCGGGACATCGTCGGCCCGCGTCAGTTCGCCGGCGGGCTTCTCCTGCGTCCAGCGCAGCACGCCGCCCTCCGCGGGAACCAGCAGTTCCACGGTGCCGGACGTCGTGGCGACCGCCGTGGGGCCGTCGTGCGCCTTGCTGCCGCGCAGGTCCTTCCAGCCCTCCCACTTGCCGTTCGCGGCCTGACGGCGCATCTGGACCCCGCGCCCGGCGTTGCGGACGAACACGTACAGCGAGCCGGCGGCGTCCACGGTGGCGGCCGGGACGCCCACCTTGAGCCCGCGCTCGGCCGTCTTGTACGGGTTGCCGAGGGAGTGCCAGGCGGTCAGCGGCCGGCCGGTCTGGTACTGGATCGCGTGCACGAGGTCGACGGCGTCGCCCTTGCGCCGGCGGCCGACGAAGTGCACGTAGCCGTCGGGTCCCTGAGCGAAGGTGAGGTGCGCGATGCCGGGGGCCGGGAAGAACTGCGGCCCCGTCCAGCCGGGGCCGCCCGGGGCTGTCTCGGTCCAGCGCAGCAGGCCGCCCTCGGCGGGGGCGTAGGCGGTGAGCCGGTGGTCCCTGCCGCGGAGGAGCCAGCGGCTGGTCTCCGGGCCGGTCGCGGGCGGGGGACCCGACGGGGACGGGGGAATTCGCTCGGTCTTACGCGCGCTCCGCGGCCTCATGGCGTCAGGCCAACCTTCTGTGCATCGGCTTCTCGGGTCTCCGTAATATCGAACAAGCATAGCGTTTTGGCTGGTGGCGACCGCCTCGCCCGCAACGCTCGTGCTATGAGGATGGTATGAGAACTCTCGTCGTCGTGGACGCCGCGAACGTCGTCGGATCCGTGCCCGACGGCTGGTGGCGCGACCGCCGCGGAGCCGCCGAGCGGCTGCGCGACCACCTGCGGACGTACGCCGAAGAGGGCCTTCCCGGCCGTCCCGGCCCCCTTTCCGTGCTCCTCGTCGTCGAGGGCGCCGCCCGCGGCGTCGCCTCCGTGCCGGGCGTACGGGTCGACTCCGCGCCCGGCAGCGGCGACGACCGCATCGTCGAGGTGGTCGCCGAGGAGACGGGCCGGGGCACGTCCGTGCTGGTCGTCACCGCCGACCGGGAGCTGCGGCGGCGCGTGGAGGCGTACGGAGCCGCCTGCGCGGGGCCGCGGACCGTGCGGCCTCAGCCGGGCGGCGCGGAGGGGGAACGCACGTAGAACACCGCCCCGTCGACCGTCGTCACCTCCTCGTACGAGCCGGCCAGCAGCCGGCGCAGCGTCGGCAGCCGTTCGGGGGCGAAGGGCTTGCCGCGCGAGTCGTCGACGATCAGGGCGGGGGGCCGCGCCGCCATCTCGCCGCGGAAGACGGGCCAGGCGCCCGGCATCGCGTACTTCTCGCCGACCTGCGGGCCGTCGCGACCGCCGCTGTAGTTGGTGAGCAGGCCGGCCGTGAGGTAGCGGCTCGCCGGGGCCCGGTCGGCCAGCCAGTACGCCTCGGGGTGCATTCCCCAGACCAGGACCCGGTCCCGGGGCTCGGTCCGCGTCTTCACCGCCTGCGCCACCTTCCGCACGTGCGCGAGTTCCGGGCGCGGGGCCAGCAGCCCCCACGCCAGGAACACCGCGCAGGCGGCCGCCGTGGTGAGCAGGGCGACGGTCGACCGGCGCGCCGGGAGGACGTGGAGCGCGCCCGCGGCCAGCAGCACGATCGGCGGCACCAGCTGGAGGTAGTAGTGGCCGAAGAAGTGGAACCCGAGAACCACGGCCGCGACCGCGCCGAGCAGCCACACCCACAGGTCGCCCGCGCCGGTCCTGGCGGTCCGCCGCGCCCACAGGACCGGCGGGACGAGCCCGGCGCAGGCGAAGAGCAGGATCAGGGTGTTCGCCAGTCCCCGGGAGAGCACGTGCAGTTCGGAGCCGGTGAAGGAGGCGTACGTCCCCGAACCGGTGACCGTCCAGAAGAGGAAGCGGTGCGGCCCGGTGAGCATCGCGGCGTACAGCACCGGCAGGCAGAAGCCGAAGGCCGTACGGAGGAGGGCGCTGCGGGCCGGCGCGTTGTGCCACAGCAGCCACAGGACCGGGGCGAGGACCGCGCCGCCCGTCTGCTTCGTCAGGAACGCCGCCGCGACCGCCACGCCCGCCCCGCACCACCGGCCGCGGTCGGCGCACCACACGGCCGCGACCGTGAAGGGCAGTATGAAGACCTCGAAGTTCGCCGCCTGGGCGTCCTCCGGGTTCAGCCCGACGGACACGAGCAGGTGCAGGACGCCCGCCGTGCGGCCCGCCGCGTCGCCCCAGCGGCGGCGGGCGAGCGAGGCGAGCAGGGCGGCGGTCAGCAGTTGTGCGGCGACCGCGCAGAGCTGGAGCGGCAGCAGCGACTGGTCGCCGAAGACCGCGAAGGCGCTCTCGTAGAGCCAGGGCAGCAGGGGCGGTTTGCGGTCCACGACCGTGTCGTAGAGCACTCCCCCGTCGGCCAGTATCCGGGCCTGTACGGCGAGATAGCCCTCGTCCGGGTTCCACAGGGGGAGCCGGAAGGAGGGCAGCCGGGTGACGAGGGCCAGCAGCGCCAGGGCGGGCAGCAGGCTCCGCCAGAAGCGGGGCGCGGCGGTCCGGGCGCCGGTGGCCCGCCTCGGACGGGGCAGGACCGGCGCGGACACGGACGGTGAGGGCAACGGCGGCCGCGTGAGCATGCGAGTCAAGTTATCCGGCTCCGCAGTCCCTACCGAACCGGGACATACGGAGCCGGAGCCGTGCCGACGGAACCCCGCCGGGCGGAAGTGGCTTGATCACGCCTAGTACGTGGCGTCCGCGCCCTCGCGTCCGAGGCGGCTGTGCCTGCGGCCGTACGCGAAGTACACCACGTACCCCAGCGCCATCCAGATGCCGAACCGCAGCCAGGTCTCGGCGGGCAGGTTGAGCATCAGCCAGAGCGAGGCGGCCACGGAGAGGATCGGCACCAGCGGCACCAGCGGGGTGCGGAAGGCCCGGTGCAGGTCGGGCCGCGTCCGGCGCAGGACGATCACGCCGAGGGCGACGACGACGAACGCGAAGAGGGTGCCGATGTTCACCAGCGTCGCGAGCTCCTCCAGGCTGGTGAAGCCCGCGATGATCGCGATGACCACGCCGAGCAGGATCGTCGGGCGGTACGGGGTCCGGAACTTGGGGTGCGTGACGGAGAAGAAGCGCGGGAGCAGCCCGTCGCGGCTCATCGCGAAGAACACCCGGGTCTGCCCGAGCAGCAGGATCATGCACACCGTGGTGAGGCCGACCGCGGCGCCGAAGCTGATGGTGCCGGCGTAGAAGGGGTGCCCGGTGGCCTTGAACGCGTCGGCGAGCGGGGCGCTCACCGACAGTTCGCTGTAGTGCTGCATGCCGGTGACCACGAGCGACACGGCCACGTACAGCACGGTGCAGATGAGCAGCGAGCCGAGGATGCCGCGCGGCATGTCGCGCTGCGGGAGCTTGGTCTCCTCGGCGGCGGTGGCCACCACGTCGAAGCCGATGAAGGCGAAGAAGACGACCGAGGCGGCGGTGAAGATGCCCATGACGCCGAAGTTCGTGGGCTCGTAACCGAACATCAGCTGGACCAGCGGCGCGTCCCAGCCCGAGCCGGCGGGCGGGGTGACGGCGTCGGGGATGAAGGGCGAGTAGTTGTCGGCCTTGATGAAGAAGGAACCGGCGATGATCACGATGAGGACCACGGTCACCTTGATGGCGACCACGACGGCGGTGACGCGGGCGGACAGCTTCACGCCGACCACCAGGATGGCCGTCAGCAGCAGCACCAGGACGAACGCCAGCAGGTCGAAGCCGAACCCGTCCGCCGCCTCCGGTCCGGACAGCGCCTCGGGCATCCCCCAGCCGACGTTGTCCATCAGCGAGCGGACGTAGCCCGACCAGCCGACCGCCACCACCGCCGTGCCGAGCGCGAATTCGAGGACCAGGTCCCAGCCGATCGTCCAGGCGACGAGCTCGCCGAGCGAGGCGTACGAGAAGGTGTACGCCGATCCGGCCACCGGCACGGTGGAGGCGAACTCGGCGTAGCAGAGCGCGGCGAGGGCGCAGACGATGCCGGCGGCGACGAAGGCGAGGGCAGTCGCGGGGCCTGCCGTCTCCTTGGCCACCTTGCCCGTCAGGACGAAGATGCCGGTGCCGATGATGACACCGACGCCGAAGACCGTCAGGTCGAGGGCGGAGAGGGACTTCTTGAGCTCGTGCTCCGGCTCCTCGGTGTCACGGATCGACTGTTCGACCGTCTTCGTCCGGAACATGCCCTCGTTGGCTGGTCCTGGGTCGTGCTGCGTACTCACCGGCGTACCTCCGACTGTCGGCTGTCGCCCAACCTTGAAGTGAGCGAGTTTCAGTCATGATCGTGAGTGAACCGGTCAGTCCCCACGAGGACCGCCGCCCGGTTTCACCCGATGGGAGGCACAGTCCGGTATGCGTATGAGGGGCGCGAGTTGACCCTTTCGGGGGATGGCGACGAAAGAGGCCCGCCCCGCCCCGGAGGCCCCGGCGGGCCGCCACCCCAGCAAACGCTGTGACTTAAACAACAAAAACAACCCACCCGCAAAATAACCAAAGCGTTTTAGA
>NZ_JBSGYQ010000109.1:0-13655 GCF_053610585.1 Streptomyces sp. NPDC054887
GGATCTCGTCGGTGACCGCGTCCAGCGCGACCGGGACCTGCTCACCGGTCTCCATGTCCTTCAGCTGCACCTGGCCGTCGGCCAGGTCGCGCTCACCGGCGACGATCGTGTAGCGGGCGCCGGAGCGGTTGGCGTTCTTCATGGCCCCCTTGAGGCCCTTGCCGCCGTACGCGAAGTCGGCCGCCACCCCCGCCCGGCGCAGCTCGGTGACCGTGCCGAACAGGACGCGGCGCGCCTCCTCGCCCAGCGGCACCGCGTACACGCTGGTGGTGGCGGGCAGGTCGAGCTCGACGCCCTCCGCTTCCAGGGCCAGCACCGTGCGGTCCACGCCGAGCGCCCAGCCGACGGAGGGCAGCGCGGGGCCGCCGATCATCTCGGACAGGCCGTCGTAGCGGCCGCCGCCGCCCACCGCGGACTGCGAGCCGAGGCCGTCGTGCACGAACTCGAAGGTGGTGCGGGTGTAGTAGTCGAGGCCGCGCACCAGCTTCTCGTCGTCCTCGTAGGCGACGCCCGCCGCGTTCAGCAGCTCGCGCACCTGCTCGTGGTACGCCTTGCACGCGTCGCACAGGTAGTCGCGCAGCATGGGCGCCCCCACGAGCTGCTTCTGCACCTCGGCGCGCTTGTCGTCGAGGACCCGCAGGGGGTTGATCTCGATGCGGCGGCGAGTGTCCTCGTCGAGTTCGAGGTCGCGCAGGAAGCCCTGGAGGGCCTCGCGGTAGACGGGCCGGCACTCCTTGTCGCCCAGCGAGTTCAGCAGGATGCGGAACTCGCGCAGTCCGAGGGAGCGGTACGCCTGGTCGGCGAGGATGATCAGCTCGGCGTCGAGCGCCGGGTCCTCGGCGCCGATTGCCTCGGCGCCGACCTGCGAGAAGTGGCGGTAGCGGCCCTTCTGCGGGCGCTCGTAGCGGTAGTACGAGCCGGAGTACCAGAGCTTGACGGGCAGGTTGCCGCTCTTGTGCAGGTTGGCTTCGAGGGCGGCGCGCAGCACGGAGGCGGTGCCCTCGGGGCGCAGGGCCAGCTTGTCGCCGCCCTTGGTCTCGAAGGCGTACATCTCCTTGCTGACGATGTCGGTGGACTCACCGACGCCGCGCGAGAAGAGGGCGACGTCCTCGAAGCCCGGCGTCTCGATGTAGCCGTAGCCGGAGTTGCGCAGGGGCGCGGAGATGGCCTCGCGCACGGCCAGGAACTTGGCGGAGTCCGGCGGGATGAGGTCGTACGTGCCCTTGGGGGCCTTGAAGGTGCTCACAGGAGGTCTCGTCACATTCCTCGTCGGGGAGCGGCGGCCAGTCCGTTGAGATACGGGTTGGTGGCGCGCTCGCGGCCGATGGTCGTCTGGGGGCCGTGGCCGGACAGCACCACGGTCGAGTCGTCGAGCGGCAGGCACACGCGGGCCAGCGACTCGAGCAGCTCGGCCTGGTCGCCGCCCGGCAGGTCGGTGCGTCCGACGGAGCCGGCGAACAGCAGGTCGCCCGAGAAGAAGACCGACGGGACGTCGGCCTGCTCGGGCATCCTGAAGGTCACCGACCCCTTGGTATGGCCCGGCGCGTGCGAGACGGTGAGGTCGAGGCCCGCCAGCTTCAGTGCGGCGCCGTCCGACAGCTCCTTGACGTCGTCGGGCTCCCCGACGGTCAGTTCGCCCATCAGCGGCATGCCGATCGAGCGGCCGAGCGCCTTCTCGGGGTCGCTCATCATGTACCGGTCGGCGGGGTGGATCCACGCGGGCACGTCGTGCGCTCCGCACACCGGGACGACCGAGGCGACGTGGTCGAGGTGGCCGTGGGTGAGGATCACCGCGACGGGCTTGAGACGGTGCTTGGCGAGTGCTTCCTCGACTCCGGCGGCGGCCTGGTGGCCCGGGTCGATGATCACGCACTCCTCGCCGGCGGCGGGGGCGACCAGGTAACAGTTGGTCCCCCAGGCCCCGGCGGGGAACCCGGCAATAAGCACGATCGTCCTCAATATGTCGTCCGGCGGGAGAAGCCGCTGCCGATTGCAGCAGATCAGAGCCTACCGGCGCCGCTCATCGCACAGCGAACCCATATACGGTACGGGCAGGCTCGGCTCGGCCGGACAGCAGTGACAGACGAGACGTACGAGGAGAACACCGGTGGTCAGCAGCGATCAGCGGCGGCGCCAGCTCGCCCGGGAGAAGTTCGAACGCCAGCAGCAGCGCCGCGCCGAGGCCCGGCGCAAGGCGCGCCGCCGCAACGCCGTGATCGCCTCGGCGCTCGCCGTGGTGCTCGCGGCGGGGGCGACGGCGTACGCGACGGGCGTGCTGGGCGGCGACGACAAGGACGACACGGTCGCCGACGCGACGCCCTCCTCCACGCCCTCGAAGGCGCCCGACCCGTGCGCCGAGCCGGCGCCGGGGTCGGTCAAGAAGCTGTCGTACAAGAAGGAGCCGGCGCTCACCGTCGACAAGTCGGCCACGTACACGATGAAGCTCGACACCACCTGTGGCGACATCACCCTCGCGCTGGACCCGGCGAAGGCGCCGCGCACGGTGAACTCGTTCAACTTCCTCGCGTCCAAGGGGTACTTCGACCACACGAAGTGCCACCGGCTGACGACGAGCGGCATCTACGTCCTCCAGTGCGGCGACCCGACCGGCCAGGGCTCCGGCACCCCCGGCTACAAGCTGCCGGACGAGAACCTGAAGGACCCGAAGCTCAAGGGCGGCGTCTACCCGGCGGGCACGGTCGCCATGGCGAACGCGGGTCCGGGCACCGGCGGGAGCCAGTTCTTCCTGGTGTACCAGGACAGCAAGTTGCCTCCCAGCTACACACCGTTCGGCACCGTCAAGGGCGGTCAGGACGTGCTGAAGAAGATCGCCGGCGCGGGTGAGGCGAGCGGTCAGGGCGACGGGGCGCCGAACGCCACCGTCGTCATCGACAGGGCGACCGTCACCAAGTAAATCCGGAGGTGCGGGATGCGGACAGCCGCCCTGCCGTTCGCCTATGTTGGCGGTGTGCAGGGCGCATGCAGCCCCGCGAAAGAAACTGTGGACGATGCCCGGGGGTGAACAGCCCTCGCAGGCATCATGTGGATGGAGGCGCTGTGAGCAGCGACCCGTGGGGCCGTGTCGACGAGACCGGCACCGTGTACGTGCGTACGGCCGACGGCGAGAAGGTCGTCGGCTCCTGGCAGGCGGGCTCTCCCGAGGAGGCCCTGGCCTACTTCGAGCGCAAGTACGAGGGCCTGGTTGTCGAGATCGGCCTCCTCGAGCGGCGGGTGAAGACCACCGACCTGTCCGCCAAGGACGCCCAGGCCGCGATCGGTCATCTGCGTCAGCAGGTCGACGAGCACCACGCGGTCGGTGACCTCGACGCGCTGAGCAAGCGCCTCGACGCACTGGTGGCGACGGTCGAGGCGCGCCGCGAGGAGCGCAAGGCCGAGAAGGCGAAGCAGACCGACGAGGCGAAGCACGCCAAGGAGGCGCTGGTCGCCGAGGCGGAGGAGCTGGCGCAGAGCGAGCAGTGGCGGGCCGCCGGCGAGCGGCTGCGCGCGCTCGTCGACATCTGGAAGGGCCTGCCGAGGCTCGACCGCAAGTCGGACGACGAGCTGTGGCACCGCTTCTCGCACGCCCGCTCGGCGTTCTCCAAGCGGCGCAAGGCCCACTTCGCCTCGCTGGACGCCCAGCGCGAGGAGGCCCGCAAGACCAAGGAGAGGCTGGTCGCGGAGGCGGAGAGCCTTTCGGGCTCCACCGACTGGGCCGCGACGGCCGCGCGCTACCGCGACCTGATGAGCGAGTGGAAGGCCGCGGGCCGTGCCCAGCGCGAGGCCGAGGACGACCTGTGGAACCGCTTCCGCGGCGCCCAGGACGTGTTCTTCGCGGCGCGCGGCGCGGTCTTCGCCGAGCGCGACGCCGAGCAGGCGGAGAACCTCAAGCTCAAGGAGGAGCTCGCCGCCGAGGCCGAGAAGCTGGTGCCGGTGAAGGACCTGAAGGCGGCCAGGGCCGCGTTCCGCTCCCTCAACGAGCGCTGGGAGGCCATCGGCCACGTGCCGCGCGACGCCCGCCCGAAGGTGGAGGGGCGGATGCACGCGGTGGAGAAGGCTCTCCAGGAGACCGAGGAGAACGAGTGGCGCCGTACGAACCCTGAGGCGCGCGCCCGCGCCGCGGGTCTGACGGGCCAGCTCCAGGACGCCGTCGACAAGCTGCGCGGCCAGATCGACCAGGCGCGCGCGTCGGGCAACAACGCCCGCGCCGACAAGCTCGCCCGCGAGCTCGAAGGCCGGCAGGCGCTGCTGGACCAGGCCCTCAAGGGCCTCCAGGAGTTCGGCGGCTGACATCCCGCGTCACGCGAAAGGGCCCCGGTACGGAGATGCGTACCGGGGCCCTTTCGCGCGGCGCTACGGCCGGCGGGCCGAGGTGACGCGGTAGACGTCGTACACGCCCTCGACCCCGCGCACCGCCTTCAGGACGTGGCCCAGGTGCTTGGGATCGCCCATCTCGAAGGTGAAGCGCGAGGTGGCCACCCGGTCGCGGGACGTCTGGACCGCCGCCGACAGGATGTTGACGTGCTGGTCGGACAGGACGCGGGTGACGTCCGAGAGCAGCCGGGACCGGTCCAGCGCCTCGACCTGGATGGCGACCAGGAAGACGGACGACTGGGTGGGGGCCCACTCGACGTCGAGGATGCGTTCCGGTTCCTGCGACAGCGAGTCGACGTTGACGCAGTCGGCGCGGTGCACCGAGACGCCGCTGCCGCGCGTGACGAAGCCGATGATCGGGTCGCCGGGCACGGGCGTGCAGCAGCGGGCCAGCTTGACCCACACGTCGTCGACGCCCTTGACCACGACGCCCGGGTCGGCGTTCGAGCGGCGCTTGCCGCGGCCGCGTGAGGGCGGCGCGCTCTCCGCGATGTCCTCGGTGGCCGCCTCCTCGCCGCCGAGCGCCTGCACGAGCTTCTGGACGATGGACTGCGCGGTGACGTGGCCCTCGCCGATCGCCGCGTACAGCGAGGAGATGTCGCTGTAGCGCATCTCGTGCGCCAGGGTGACGAGCGAGTCGCCGGTGAGGATGCGCTGGATCGGCAGGTTCTGCTTGCGCATGGCCCGCGCGATGGCGTCCTTGCCCTGCTCTATGGCCTCGTCGCGGCGCTCCTTGGAGAACCACGCGCGGATCTTGTTGCGGGCGCGCGGCGACTTGACGAAGCCGAGCCAGTCGCGGGACGGGCCGGCGCCGGCCGCCTTGGAGGTGAAGACCTCCACCAGGTCGCCGTTGTCGAGGGTCGATTCGAGCGGTACGAGCCGCCCGTTGACCCGCGCCCCTATGGTCCGGTGGCCGACCTCCGTGTGGACGGCGTACGCGAAGTCGACGGGTGTCGCGCCGGCCGGCAGCGCTATGACGTCGCCCTTGGGCGTGAAGACGAAGACCTCGTTGCGGGAGAGGTCGAAGCGCAGCGACTCCAGGAACTCGCTGGGGTCCTCGGTCTCCTTCTGCCAGTCGAGGAGCTGGCGCAGCCACGCCATGTCGTTGACGGTGTCCTGGCCGCGCCCGGTGTTCTTGGGCACGTCGGTGCGGACCTTGGAGGCGCCGGCGACGGCCTCCTGCTTGTACTTCCAGTGCGCGGCGATGCCGTACTCGGCGCGGCGGTGCATGTCGAACGTGCGGATCTGGAGTTCGACCGGCTTGCCGCTGGGCCCGATGACCGTCGTGTGCAGCGACTGGTACATGTTGAACTTCGGCATCGCGATGTAGTCCTTGAACCGGCCGGGGACCGGGTTCCATCGCGCGTGGACGGTGCCGAGGGCGGCGTAGCAGTCCCGGACGGTGTCCACGAGGACGCGGATGCCCACCAGGTCGTAGATCTCCGCGAAGTCCCGGCCGCGGACGATCATCTTCTGGTAGACGCTGTAGTAGTGCTTCGGTCGGCCGGTGACGGTCGCCTTGATGCGGGCGGCGCGCAGGTCTGCCTGCACCTCGTCGGTCACTATGGCGAGGTACTCGTCGCGCTTGGGTGCGCGCTCCGCGACGAGCCGGACGATCTCGTCGTACATCTTGGGGTAGAGGATCGCGAAGGCGAGGTCCTCCAGCTCCCACTTGATGGTGTTCATGCCCAGGCGGTGGGCCAGGGGCGCGTAGATCTCCAGCGTCTCGCGGGCCTTCTTCTCCTGCTTCTCCCGCTTGAGGTAGCGCATGGTGCGCATGTTGTGCAGGCGGTCGGCGAGCTTGATGACCAGGACGCGCGGGT
Organism: Streptomyces sp. NPDC054887; assembly: GCF_053610585.1. Classification (NCBI taxonomy): domain Bacteria; kingdom Bacillati; phylum Actinomycetota; class Actinomycetes; order Kitasatosporales; family Streptomycetaceae; genus Streptomyces; species Streptomyces sp. NPDC054887. Next base: position 6,195 of record NZ_JBSGYQ010000109.1, read on the forward strand.
CCTTGGCCATGGCGACGACCATCTTGCGTACGGTCTCGGCCTGCGCGGCCTCGCCGAACTTGACCTTGTCCAGTTTGGTGACGCCGTCGACGAGCAGGGCGACCTGGTCGCCGAAGTCGCGGCGCAGGGTGTCCAGGCCGTACTCGGTGTCCTCGACGGTGTCGTGCAGCAGCCCCGCCATCAGGGTGGCCGGGTCCATGCCGAGCTCGGCGAGGATCGTGGTCACGGCCAGGGGGTGCGTGATGTACGGGTCGCCGCTCTTGCGCTTCTGGCCCCGGTGCCAGCGCTCGGCGACCTGGTAGGCGCGCTCGATCTGGCGCAGCGTCGACGTCTCGATCTTCGGGTCGTTGCTGCGGACGGCCCGCAGCAGCGGTTCGAGGACCGGGTTGTACGGGCTGGAGCGCTGTACGCCCAGTCGGGCGAGCCGGGCCCGTACGCGGTTGGAGGAGCCGCCGGAGGAGCGGGGGGCGGATCCCTGGGCCGGCTTGGCGGCGGGTACGGGCGGCGGGGCGCCGCCGGCGCGCTCGGGGGCGGTCTTGGGCCGGCCGGTGGGCTCGGGGTTCTTGGCGGCGGGGCCGCCGCTCGCGCTCTTGGCCGGGGGGCCGCTCGCCGGGGGGCCGCCCTTCGCGGGCGTGGCCGGCGGGCTCACCGGAGGCGTGGCCGGGCCCGCCGCGGCGTCGGCCGCCTGCTGGTCGGGCCGCGCGGCTGCGGGGTCCCCCGGACGGGAGCTGGGGGAGAGTGGCTGGGCCTCGTCTGGCAAGAGCGCTCCTCGTGCGGGTCCGGGTCCCCCGGTCAGGCCCGGAAAGCCCATGGTAACGATGCCTGGCTTCCGGTTCGCCCCCGGCCTGATACCTGGACCAACGCGGAAGGCGGGTCCCGGAATTCCTCCGGGACCCGCCTCGCGCCTGCGGCCGTACGGGTCAGACCGTGATCAGGGCCTCCAGCGGTGCCCCCCGCAGAGCCGGCTCCAGGCGGGCTCGGCCGCCCAGGAACCCGAGCTCCATGAGGACGGCGACCCCGGCGACCTGGGCTCCGGCCCGCCGGATGAGCTCCAGCGACGCCTCGGCGGTGCCGCCGGTGGCGAGGACGTCGTCGATGACCATGACGCGGTCACCGTCCACCAGGTCCTCGGCGTGGATCTCGATCTCGGCGGTGCCGTACTCCAGCTCGTACGCCTGGCTGAGCGTGGCTCCCGGCAGCTTCCCCGCCTTGCGCACGGGGATGAAACCGAGACCCGCGCGGACGGCGACCGGCGCGGCCAGGATGAAGCCGCGGGCCTCCAGACCGACGATCTTCGTGGCGCCGCAGCGGACGCACAGCTCCGCGAGGGCGTCGGTCAGCGCCGTGAACGCCGCCGGGTCCGCGAGCAGCGGGGTGATGTCCTTGAACATCACGCCGGGCTTCGGATAGTCCGCCACGTCCCGGATACGGCTGAGCAGGAGGTCCTGCGTGGTGGTCGTCATGGCCGCTTCCCCGAGGGCCTGCCCCGGCCGCCGCTGCGGCCGCGGGGCCGGCCGACGACCGCACCGGCCGGTGCGGCGGCGTCGTCCTGCGGCTCGTCGGCGGCGTCGGACTCCTGCCACTCGCCCTTGGCCGTCGCGGCTGCCCGCTTGGCCATGACGCGCTTCTTCAGGGCCTTCATCTGCGGGTCGCGTTCCTTCAGGTCGGCGACGAGCGGAGTGGCGATGAAGATCGAGGAGTACGCACCGGCCGCCAGGCCCACGAAGAGCGACAGCGAGATGTCGTTGAGCATGCCCGCGCCGAGCACGCCGCCGCCGATGAACAGCAGGCCCGCCACCGGCAGCAGCGCGACGACCGTGGTGTTGATGGAACGCACCAGGGTGCCGTTGAGGCTGCGGTTGGCGATCTCGCTGTACGTCCAGCGCGTCTGCTTGGTGATGTCCTTCGACCCCTCCTTGAGACCGTCGAAGACGACGACGGTGTCGTAGAGGGAGTAGCCGAGGATCGTCAGCAGACCGATCACGGTGCCCGGTGTGACCTCGAATCCGACCAGCGCGTACACGCCGACGGTGATGGTGAGGTCGTGGATCAGGGCGATGAGGGCCGCGAGCGCCATGCGCCACTCGAAGGCGATGGCGAGGTAGACGACCACCAGGACCATGAAGATCGCGAGGCCGGTCCAGGCCTTGTTGGCGATCTGCTCGCCCCAGCTGGGACCGACCAGCTCGGAGGTGATGTCGTCCGGCGCGACGCCGAGGTCCTTGGCGAGCTCGTCCTTGACCGGGTTGGCGGTGGAGGTGTCCAGACCGCTGATCTGGATCCGCATGCCGCCGTTGCCGAGCTCCTGCACGATCGCGTCGTGGCCGGACGCCTTCTCGGCGTCCTCCTGGACCTGGGCGACGGAGACGCCGGTCTTCGCCGTGGTGAAGACGGCGCCGCCCTCGAACTCGATGCCCATGACCAGCCCGCGCACCGCCAGGCCGACGATGGCCGTGATGGTGATCAGGATGGAGAGGCCGTACCAGATCTTGCGCTTGCCGACGAAGTCGTATCCGACCTCACCGTTGTAGAGGCGGGCGCCGAGATTTCCGAGTCGGGACACCTCAGGCCTCCTTCGGGTCGATGGGGGCGGAGACGCGACGGGTACGGCGCAGGGGAGGCTGCACGCCGAGCCGCTTCGGGTCCAGGCCCGACCACGGGTGGCCCTGGCCGAAGAACTTGGTGCGCGCCAGCAGCGTCATCAGGGGCTTGGTGAAGAGGAACACCACGACCACGTCGAGCAGGGTGGTGAGGCCGAGCGTGAACGCGAAGCCCTGCACCTTGCCGACGGTCACGATGAACAGCACCGCGGCGGCGAGGAACGACACGAAGTCGGACACCAGGATCGTGCGCCGCGCACGCGGCCAGGCGCGCTCGACGGCGGGCTTGAGCGTACGGCCCTCGCGGATCTCGTCACGGATGCGTTCGAAGTACACGATGAACGAGTCCGCCGTGATGCCGATGGCGACGATCGCGCCGCACACCGCGGGGAGGTTCAGGGCGAAGCCGATGCCCGGGCCGAGCAGCGTCATGATCGTGTACGTCAGGACCGCGGAGACGAGGAGGCTCACGATCGCGACGAACGCCAGGCCGCGGTAGTACGCCAGCAGGTAGACGACGACCAGCGCGAGACCGATCGCACCGGCGATCAGGCCGGCCTTGAGCTGCTCGCCGCCGAGCGCGGCCGTCACGGTGGTGACGGTCTCCTCGCTGAAGGTGAGGGGCAGCGCGCCGTACGACAGGATGTTGGCCAGGTCCTGGGCCGACTCCTGGGTGAAGCTGCCGGAGATCTCGGCGTTGGCGCTCAGGGTCTCGTTGACCGAGGGGGCCGAGACGACCTCGCCGTCGAGGACGATGGCGAACTGGTTCTGCGGGGGCTGCTGCTGCGACAGCTTGCCGGTGATCTTCTGGAACTTCTTGGAGCCCGCGTCCGTGAACTCCATGTTGACTTTCCAGCCGCCACCGCGCTGGGTGTCGATCGTGGCGCTGGCGTCGTCGACGTCCTTGCCGTTGACCTCGGCCGGACCCAGGATGTACTTCTCCCACTCGTCCGCGTTGTTCTTGCCGCAGGCGATCATGGGGTCCTCGGGCTTGACCCCGAGGTTGGCCTGGACGCGCTCGGTCTTCTTCGTGCAGTCCAGAGCCGTGAACTTCTTCTCCAGCGCCGCGGTGGCGGGGTCCGGCGACGGGGTGGCCGACGGCTTGCCGCTCTTCTCGGGGCTCTTCGACGCGCCGTCCGAGGCCGTCGGCGTCGGGGCCTTCTTCAGCCCGTCCGTCACGGCGCGGCCCTGGGTGGTGGCGGAGGCGGAGGGCGTCGCGGTCGGCGTGGTCTTGCCGTCCTCGCCGTCCTTGCCGCTCGCGGAGGGCTTCGGGGAGGGGGAGGCGTCGGGCGTCGGGGTACCGGCGGTGTACGTCACCACCGGGCGGAAGTACAGCTGAGCGGTCGTGCCGACCTGCTCGCGGGCCTGCTTCTCGTTCGTGCCCCGGGGGATGTTGACGATGATGTTCTCTTCGCCCTGGGTCTGAACCTCGGCCTCGGACACACCAAGACCATTGACACGGCGGTCGATGATGCCGACCGCCGTGTTCATGTTGGTCTTGTTGATCGAGTTCGGCTTGCCCGGCTCGGGCTTGGCCTTGAGCGTGATGCTCGTGCCGCCGGCCAGGTCGATGCCCAGACGCGGTGTGAGCTCACCGGTCGCGAACATCCCGCTGGTGAGCGCGACCATGGCGATCAGGATCAGAGCCAGGGCTCGACCTGGCCTGCCCGGAGCCCCCGCGGGCCTGCGGCCCTTCTTCGGTGCTGCCACCTTCTCGTTTCTCCCTGTCCAACCGCCCCCGCGCCGGGTGAGCGCCAAGGCGGCCACGAAGTATGTGGGGCCCAGCCCCGCGGAAGTCGACACGGTCCGGGGACCGGGCGGCGCCCGTGGGCGCGCCGCGGTCCCCGTGCGTGACTACTTCGCGTCGCTCTCGCCGTCGGTCTTCTTGTCCTTCGGCTCGTCGGCGGCCACGTCGGCCGCGTCGTGCGCCTTGTCCGCCTCGTCGGCGTCGTCCTTCTTGCCGAGGTCGATGCGCGCCACGTCGTCGGAGTCCGCGGACCCGGTCAGCGAAGAGGCGTCGTCCGGAACGACCGGAGCGTCGATCTTGAGGGCGCTCTCACCGTGGACGATGCGGTTGTACTCCTCGTCCTCGAGGACGGCGCCGACGGCGTTCTTCGCGTAGACGGCGTGCACGCCCGGCGCGACCTCGAGGAGGATCGTGTCGTCGTGAACTTCCTTGACGGTGGCGTACATGCCCCCGATCGTCCGGACGCCGGTGCCGGGCTGCATCTCGTCGCGCATCTGAGCAGCCGCCTGCTGCTTCTTCTTGGCGGACCGGGTCATCAGGAACATGGCCCCGATGAGCACGATGAAGGGGAGGAGGGTCACGATATTCACGGGACGGAAATTCCTTCGCACGACCGCGCCGGGGAGCGGCCTGATCTACGGGGGTGGGCACGCCGGCCCTGGAAGGGCGGCATCGGCGGAGTCTAAGCGAGTCCGCATCAATGGAACAACGCCCAGCATGGCACCGCGGTTCCTGACAGGGCGACCCTCCGCGCCGTCAGGTCCGTCACGTCCCGAAGAGACCTTGTTGTCCGTTTCCTCCGGTACCCTGCTGCGGCGGTACGAGCCCGAGGTGGGCCCAGGCGGCGGGCGTGGCCACCCGGCCCCTCGGCGTACGCGCCAGCAGCCCTTCCCGTACGAGGAAGGGCTCGGCCACCTCCTCCACCGTCTCGCGCTCCTCCCCCACGGCCACGGCCAGGGTGGACAGGCCCACCGGGCCGCCGCCGAACAGCTTCAGGAGCGCGCCGAGCACGGCCCGGTCGAGGCGGTCGAGGCCGCGGGCGTCGACCTCGTACACCTTGAGGGCCGCGGCGGCGATGTCGCGGTCGATGACGCCGTCGGCCTTGACCTGGGCGTAGTCGCGGACGCGGCGCAGCAGCCGGTTGGCGATGCGCGGCGTGCCGCGGGAGCGCCCGGCGATCTCGGCGGCGCCCTCCACGTCTATCTCCAGGTCGAGGAGGCGCGCGGAGCGGTGGATGACCCGCTCCAGCTCGGCGGGCTCGTAGAACTCCATGTGGCCGGTGAAGCCGAAGCGGTCGCGCAGCGGGGGCGGCAGCAGACCGGCCCGGGTGGTGGCACCGACCAGGGTGAAGGGGGGCAGCTCCAGCGGGATGGCGGTGGCTCCGGGGCCCTTGCCGACGATCACGTCGACGCGGAAGTCCTCCATGGCCATGTAGAGCATCTCTTCGGCCGGGCGGGACATGCGGTGGATCTCGTCGAGGAAGAGGACCTCGCCCTCCTGGAGGGAGGAGAGGATCGCGGCGAGGTCACCGGCGTGCTGGATGGCGGGGCCCGAGGTGATGCGGATCGGTGCGTTCATCTCGGCCGCGATGATCATCGACAGCGTCGTCTTGCCCAGGCCGGGGGCGCCGGAGAGCAGCACGTGGTCGGCGGTGGCGCCGCGCGCGCGGGCCGCCCGCAGGACCAGGTCGAGCTGCTCGCGGACCTTCTCCTGGCCCACGAACTCGTCGAGGTCCTTCGGGCGCAGCGCCGCCTCGACGGCCTGGTCCTCGCCGTCGGGGCCGGAGCCGACCAGCCGCTGGTCGATGTCGGGTCCGGTGTCGTCCCAGTTCATGTACGGATCTCTCGAATCGGGGTCAGCGGGCGCGGTTGAGGGTCTGGAGGGCTGCGCGCAGCAGTTGCGGCACGGGCGGCCGGCCGCCGTCCGCGAGCGCCGCCTCGGCCTGCGGGGCGACGGCCGCGACCGCCTCGTCGGCCTCGCGCGACGCGTAACCGAGGCCGATGAGCGCGGCGTGCAGCTGCTCGCCCCAGGGCGCGGGCCCGGACGCGACGCGCTGCGCGCCGACGTGGCCGCCGGTGCCCAGCGGATCCCCGAGACGGCCCTTGAGTTCGAGGAGCAGCTTCTGCGCGCCCTTCTTGCCGATGCCGGGCACCGCGGTGAGCGCCTTCTCGTCCCCGGTGGACACCGCGAGGCGCAGCGCGTCGGGCGAGTGCACGGCGAGCATGGCCTGTGCGAGCCGGGGGCCGACGCCGCTGGCGCTCTGGAGCAGCTCGAAGACCTGCCGCTCGTCGTCGTCGGCGAAGCCGTAGAGGGTCAGCGAGTCCTCCCGTACGACCAGGGAGGTGGCGAGCCGCGCGTCCTGGCCCACGCGCAGGGTGGACAGCGTGCTGGGCGTGCACTGCACGGCCATGCCGATGCCGCCGACCTCGACGACCGCCGTGGTGGGGGCGAGTGCGGCGACCGGGCCGCTGACGAACGCGATCATCGCGTGACCTTCCGTACGGGGATGCGGGGCGCGCGGGCCGCGGCGTGCGCCTGCTGGAGGCGGTTGACCGCGGGGGCGCGCCAGATGTGGCAGATGGCGAGCGCGAGGGCGTCGGCGGCGTCGGCCGGTTTCGGCGGGGCGTCGAGCCGCAGCAGCCGGGTCACCATCGCTCCGACCTGGTCCTTCTCCGCCCGGCCGTTGCCGGTGACCGCCGCTTTGACCTCACTGGGCGTGTGCAGGGCGACGGGCAGCCCGCGCCGGGCGGCGCAGAGCATCGCGACCGCGCTGGCCTGGGCGGTGCCCATGACCGTACGGACGTTGTGCTGGCTGAACACCCGCTCCACGGCGACGTATTCGGGCCGGTGCTCGTCGAGCCACGCCTCTATGCCGCGCTCGATGGCGACCAGCCGGTCCCCCAGCTCGGCGTCGGCCGGAGTGCGCACGACGCCGACTCCGAGCATCCGCAGGGGACGGCCGGCGACGCCCTCGACCACGCCGACACCGCACCGGGTCAGCCCCGGGTCCACGCCCAGTACGCGCACGACGCCCCTCCCCTTCGATCACCTGTTTGTGCAGGCTATCGGGTACCTGTGACAACAGCGGCGGGCCGACGGGTTTGTCCCGTCGTC
>NZ_JBSGYQ010000110.1:0-13216 GCF_053610585.1 Streptomyces sp. NPDC054887
CACCGGAATTCCGGTGCGGGGGCGCCCTTTTCCCGTACTCCTCCTCGCAGGGCTGCGGGGAGGGCAGCACAGGGCGTACGACGTTCGCGGCCGCGAGCAGCAGCGGTTACTTCACCGCGCCGGCCATGACGCCGGAGACGAACTGGCGCTGGAAGGCGAAGAAGACGATCAGGGGGATGATCATCGAGATGAAGGCGCCGGGCGCCAGGATGTCGATGTTGTTGCCGAACTGGCGTACCTGGCGCTGGAGGGCCACCGTGATCGGCGGGTTGGCCGAGTCGGCGAAGATCAGTGCGACCAGCATGTCGTTCCAGACCCACAGGAACTGGAAGATGCCGAGCGAGGCGATGGCCGGACCGCCCAACGGCAGCACCACGCGGGTGAACAGCCGGATCTCGCCCGCCCCGTCGAGCCGCGCCGCCTCCAGGAGTTCTCTGGGGATCTCCGCGAAGAAGTTGCGCAGCAGGAAGATGGCGAACGGCAGGCCGAAGGCCACGTGGAAGAGGACCACGCCCGCCGTGGTCTCGAAGATGCCGATCTTGCCGAAGAGTTCGGACACCGGAACGAGGGCCACCTGCACCGGCACCACCAGCAGACCCACGACCACCAGGAACCACCAGTCGCGGCCGGGGAAGTCCATCCACGCGAACGCGTAGCCCGCCAGCGAGCCGATCACCACGACCAGGACGGTCGACGGGACGGTGATCATGATCGTGCTGAGCAGGGAGTCGACGATGGTGCTGTTGTCGAGGAGATTGGCGTAGTTGTCGAGGGTGAGCTCGGAGGGCGCGGTGAAGACCTTCCACCAGCCCGTCTCCGCGATGTCGGTGGGACCGCGCAGCGACGAGAACAGCAGGCCGATCGTCGGCATCAGCCAGAACAGCGCCACCAGGACGAGGAAGAAGCCCACCGCGCCGCCGCTCGCGCGGGCCGCGATCCGCGCCCCGAGGGACCGCCGGGGCCGTTCTGGGCCCTGGCCGGCCGGTGCGGTGGCGGGTGTGGGGGCCGTGGTGGTCATCGGCGGCTCTCCTTTCGCATCCTGCGGATGTTGAAGAGCATCACCGGGACGACCAGCAGCAGGAGCAGGACGGCGATGGCGCTGCCGACGCCCGGGTCCGCGTCCGTGCCGAACGACGAACGGTAGAGCTGGAGCGCCAGCACGTTCGCGTCGTCCTGGGACGATCCCGGCGCGATGATGAACACCAGGTCGAAGATCTTCAGTACGTTGATCATCAGCGTGACCAGTACGACGGCGAGGACGGGCGCCAGCAGCGGGACCGTGACCCGGCGGAACACCTGCCACTCGTTGGCGCCGTCGACGCGGGCCGCCTCCAGGAGCTCACGCGGCAGACCCGCGAGTCCGGCCGCGATCAGGACCATCGCGAAACCGGCCCACATCCAGACGTAGCTGCCGATGATGGCGGGGGTCACCAGGTTGGGGCCGAGCCAGTCGACGCCGTTGTACGGCTCGCGGAAGTTCGACGCCGGGAAGCGGAGTGCGGCTCCGTCCGCATCGGCCGAGAGGGTGAACGTGCCGTTCGCTCCGGCCGTGGCCGAGTCGACGACCTTGCCGTCCTTGACGGCCTCGATCTTGATCCCCTTGAGGCCGAGTTCCTCGGCGTCGATCGAGTTCGGCCTGCCGCCGCCGCCCTTGGTGAAGTCGAGCCACGCGGTGCCGGTGACCTTGTCCGGCGCGGTCCGGGCGGGCGCCGCGATCTCGGCGTCGCCCGGCATCTTGGCGGGCGGTACGCCGACCAGCGGCAGCAGGACCTGCTCGCCCGCCCGGACCGGCTGCTTGGTGACGAAGGAGCCGCCGCCGCCCGCTTCCAGCGGATGGACCGGCAGGGGGCGGGCCTTCGGATAGCCGGCCGACTCGGAGAACATGTCGTGGACGCTGACCGCGACCGCGTTCGCGACCCCGCGCTCCGGATTCTGCTCGTACACCAGGCGGAAGATGATGCCCGCGGCGAGCATCGAGATCGCCATCGGCATGAAGACCAGCAGTTTGAACGCGGTGCCCCAGCGGACGCGTTCGGTGAGTACCGCGAATATCAGGCCCAGCGCGGTCGAGACGGCGGGGGCCACCACCACCCAGATCGCGTTGTTCTTGACGGCCGTCAGGATGGTGTCGTCGGTGAAGATCTCGACGAAGTTGTCGAGCCCGGCGAAGCTGTCGCCCGACTTGTCGAAGAAGCTCCGGTAGACCGAGTACCCGATCGGGTAGACCACGAGCGCGCCGAGCAGCACCAGGGCGGGCAGCAGGAAGCCGGCCGCCATTAACCTGCGGGTGCCGGTCACGCTCTTGCGTGTGCCGTGTCCGGCGGGGGGCGGCGTGACCTTCGCGGCGCCCCCCGCGGTCGCTGACGTCATCGCGTCAACCCGTCAGCTCTTGTACGCCTTGGCCGCGTCGGACTCCAGCCGCTGCTGGGTCCCCGCGATGTCCTTCGGGTTCTTCAGGAAGTCCTGGAGCGCCTTCCACTCGCCCTTGCCCGGCGTGCCGCCGAACGACTGCGGAGCCTGGTCCGACATGTCGAAGCGGAAGTCGTCACCCGCCGCGATCAGCGCCTTCGCGATGTCCCGCTGCACGTCATTGGGGTACGCGGCCACGTCCAGCGACTTGTTCGGCGACACGAACCCGCCCGCCCCGGCCCAGATCTTCGCCGCGTCCGTCGACGCCAGGAACGTCAGCAGCGCCTTCGCGCTTTTCGTGTCCTTGAGCGCCACGGCCGCGTCGCCGCCGGTCACGACGGGCGACTCGGAGCCGACCGCCGGGAACGGGAACACCTTGGCGTCCGTGCCGATCTTCGCCTTCGTCTGCGCGATGTTGACCGCGACGAAGTCACCCTCGAAGACCATCGCGGCCTTCGGGTCCTCGGCGAACGTCTGGGTGACGGACGCGGGGAACTCCGTCTGGAGGGCCCCGTCCTGCCCACCCGCGATGAGCTCCTTCTTGCCGAACAGCTCGGCCAGCGTCGTCAGCGCGTCCTTGACGGACGGGTCCGTCCACTTGATCTCGTGCTTGGCGAGCTGGTCGTACTTCTCGGGACCCGCCTGGGAGAGGTAGATGTTCTCGAACCAGTCGGTGAGGGTCCAGCCGTCCGCGCCGCCCACCGAAACCGGCGTGACACCGGAGGCGGAGATCGTCTCCGCCGTGGTCAGGAAGTCCTTCCAGGTCTTCGGCTCCTCGGCGCCCGCGTCCTCGAACACCTGGGCGTTGTACCAGACCAGCGACTTGTTGGCGGCCTTGAAGTACACGCCGTACTGCTTGCCGTCGACGGCGCCGATGTCCTTCCAGCCCTGCGAGTAGTTCTTGTCCAGCTGCGCCTGCGTCGCCGCGTCGACGGGCTTCGCCCACTTGCGCTGGACGGCCTGCTGGAGCGCCCCGACCTGCGGCAGCATCGCCACGTCCGGCGGCGCGCCACCGGCGATCTTCGTGCCGAGGAAGTTCACGATCGGGTCCTGGGCCGGTACGAAGGTGACCTTCGCGCCCGTGCGCTTCTCGAACTCGTCCAGGACCTTGGTGAAGTTCTCCTGCTCCGGGCCCGTCCAGACGGCGGCGACCTGGACCTCCTCGCCGTCCAGCTTCGGCAGTTCCACGGAGGAGGGCTGGGTGGTGGCCCCGCTGCCCTCGTTCCCCTTGTCCTTGTCCTTGTCACCGCCGCAGGCGGTGAGGACGAGGGTGCTCGCGGCGATCATCGCCAGCGCGGCCCTTCGAGCCCCGCGACCCCGGTGTGTACGAAGAGTTGTGCGCATCACTGCCCCGTCTCTCCTGTGCGCGTACGGACCGGCGCAGCCCCTGGAGATCCGCTGGCGCCGATGCCGGTCTAGCTGTCCCGTGGTCAGTCCTACGCCCGGCGGTCGGCCCGGGCAATAGTGCCTTCCGTGTCAACCGGGTGATCGTGATGGGCTCGTGACGTCGAGTCAGCCTTCCAGGGGGGCGCCGAGGGGCGGCAGCGGGGTCGCGTTGACCGTGCGGGCGGCGCGGTCCAGGGCGCTGGCCAGCAGGGCGAGGTCGGTCGGCCCGTTGCCGAGCTCGCGCACCGGGCGGCGGGCCGGCGGATCGCCCATCCGCTCCCACTCCAGGGGCACGACCGTGGGACGCAGGGTCGCCGTGCGCGGAATCCGGCCGGTCACCCGGCCGGACTGGAACGGGGTCGCCGGGGGTTCCGCATCCGCTCCCGCTCCGCCGGAGCCGTCCGCGGCGGGCCGGTGGAGCAGCCTGCCGCGTCCGGGCGCGGGCGCGTCGGGGGCGGGCGCCGACGGCGGGGCGTCCAGCACCACGCGCAGCCGCGCGCCGCGCGCCAGCTCCGTGTCGGCCGTACGGTCGGGCCTGGCGGACGTCGCCACCAGGTGTACGCCGAGCCGCTCGCCCTCCCGGGCCACGGCTTCCAGCGCCCGTACGACGGAACCGGCCGCCGGCCTGCCCGTACTGCCGAGGGCGGGCGCCACCAGCGCGTCCAGGTCGTCGACCAGGACGACGAGGCGGGGCAGCGGCGACGGCGCGGTGTCGGCGCGGGCCTGGCGCTCCCGGGAGGTCGTGGTCCGCAGGCGCAGGGTGCCGCTGGGAGGCGAGTCCAGGTCACCGTTCTGCTCGGCGGCGCTGGGCCCGCGCTGGCCGATCATCCGGCCCGACACCTCCTGGCGCGTGTGCCACTCCGCGAAGCCCAGAGTGCCCAGCAGCTCGTGACGGCGCTTCAGCTCCGCGCCCAGGGCCTGGGCGAACTCCCGCATGCGGACGGGGTCGGACGCCACCAGGTGGGTGGAGACGTGCGGGAGTTCCGTGCAGGCGCGCAGGCCCTCGCCGCGTTCGCCGCCCGCGCCGTCGACCAGGACGAGGCCCAGACGGTCGGGGCGCGCCGCCGCCGCGAGCGACGCCGCCACGGAGCGCAGCAGCTCGGTGCGGCCGCTGCCCGCCGGGCCCTCGATCAGCAGGTGCGGTCCCTCGGCGGTCAGGTCCACGCACAGCGGGCCGCGCGGGCCCGCGCCGAGCACCGCCCAGGCGCGGGTGGCGCCGGGGGCCTGGCCGTCGTCGGCGGCCGCCGCCCAGCGGGCCATCAGGGAGGCGGGGGTGGCCCTGGCCAGGCCCAGCTCGTCCAGAAGACGGGAGGTGGCAGGGAGGGGGGTGGTTCGGGTGGGGTGGGTGGTGCGGGCGCTGTGGGGTGCGGTGGCGGGATGGGCCGCCGGGGCGTGGCCGTCCGCGCGCAGGGGGGCCAGCGCTCGTGCGAAGCGGTCGGCCCAGGCCGCGGAGACCGCGTCCACCGTGGCCAGCGTGCCGTGGCCCGCCGGTTCGCCGCCGGCCGTGCGCAGCAGGCGGAGTGCGGTGGCCACATCGCCGCTGAGCAGGCCCACGGCCCCGCAGGCGCGGAACGCGGGCGACGCGGCGCAGGCGGCCTCGTACGTCGCGGCGACGGGGGAGAGCGGTGAGGCGGCGGGGGTCTCGGCCAGGCAGATGAGATGGATGCCGGACGCCGCTCCGGTCGCGGCCAGCCGGGCGGTCGACTCGCGCAGCGCGGCGGGGCCGGGGTCGCCGTCCAGGACCACGACGGTGTACGGGCCGCCGTGCGGGCTCTGCGGCTCTTCGTCCTCCGTACGGCGGACCAGCTCCGCGATGCGCGCCGTCGCCTGGTCCCGGTCGTACGCGAGGAGCAGGCGGCAGTCCTGGCCGTGGGCGGGACGCAGGTGCGGCAGCCAGCCCAGCCAGGCCCACTCGGCGGTGCGGTCCCGCAGTGGCCTCGACCGGTCCGTGCTGATCAGCACGATCTCCAGGTCGGCCGGGGCGTGCAGTGCGGCCAGCTGGGCCACGGCGGACCGCGCGAGTCCGGCCAGGCGGTCGCGGGGGCCGGCCAGGCCCAGCGAGCCGACCTCGCGCAGGCCCACGGTCACGGGCACGGCCGCGAGCGGGCGGCCGCCGTCGGGGGCGGGGCGGTCGGCGGTGCCGAGGCGCAGGGCCAGGGCTTCGGGGTGGGCGGGGGTGCGCTCCCAGAGGCGGGGGCCGGGGCCGAGGGCGGTGAGCAGGAGGGTGGCGGGGTCGGGCCAGGCGTTCGGGTGGGCGTGCGGGTGCGCTTGGGGGTGGGTGTGGGCTTGGGCTGTGGAGTGGGCTTGGGAGTGGGCGTCCGGCCGGGCTTGGGGGACGTGGTGTGCCGGGGGCATGCCGAGGGGGGTGGCCTCGGCGGGGGCGTACTCGTCTAGGGCGGTGGTGCGGGCGCCGGTGAGGCGGCGGGCCCAGGCCCCTATGCCGCCTCGGCGGGGGGCGGGGGGTGCCGTCGGCTGGTCGGGGCGCGCTGCGGTGTCGGGGCGCTGGGCGGTCGGCGGCCCGGGGTGCGGGGACTCCTGGTGCGGGACGCCGGGGTGGGCGGGGCCCTGGTGCGGGGGTGCCGAGTGCGGCGGGGTCTGGTGCGCGCCCTGGTGCGGGCCATGGTGCGGGGGCTCCGGGGTCGGGGCCGCGTCGGGGCGTCTCCTCGGGTGCCGAACGTTCGGGTACTCGGACTGTTCGGGCGTGTTGCGTTCGGCACCCTGCGGGGAGCGCCCCGACACGTCCCCTCCCGCCACTGCGGCGGGTGAACCGGGAGTGGGGTGGGAGTGGCCCGGTGCGTGTCCTGCTGACGGTGTGGCCGCCGCCGGTGTGGAGTGTGTCGTGGTGCCTGCCGCCGGTGTGGGGGTGGGGGGGATGTGGGCCGAGACTCTGCGGCCCGCTCGTACGGGTGGTGGGGGAGTGGGGGGTTCGCCGGGGGAAGGCAGGCGTAGGTGGCCCTCGCCGTCGGGGGTGGTGCGGAGCTGCGGGGCGGGGGTGTCCTGGGCCAGGCGGAGGGCTGATTCGCCTACGCGCAGGAGGGCGCCGGGAGGGAAGGGGACGGCGGCGGCCGTGAGGGTCTCGCCGTTCAGGGAGGTGCCGTTCGTGGAGTTCAGGTCCGCCACGGTGACCCGGCCGTCCTGGGCCAGCGTCACCGCGCAGTGCAGCCGTGACACGTCCGGGTCGTTCAGCGGGACGTCCGCCTCCGCCGAGCGGCCGACGCGGATCTGGCCGCCGTGGAGCAGGTGGACGCCGCCCGCGTCCGGGCCCGCCACCACGTGGAGCCGGGCCGGGGCGTCGGGCGCCGCGTCGGAGTCGGGTGCGGGCACGTGGAGGGACAGCACCGCGCCGTCGACCAGGGGCGGCTCGCCCAGCGCCGTGCGCTGGGCGTCGAGCCGGTCCCGGCCGGCGTAGACCACGACGGCGCCCGTGGTCTCCGGCGCCGAGCCGGGACCGGACACCGCGGCGGCCAGGCCTGAGGCGACCGCGGCCAGCGCGGTCCCCGCCGGTGCGGTGACGAGCACGTCGCACACGCGCCCGGGGGCCTGGGGGCCCTCGGGGGCACGCGCGCTCTGCGCGCGCGGCGCGAGGACGGTCAGCCGGATCTGCATCGCGTCAGCGGTCCCTTCTGCGCGAAGTGCCCGGCAGGGGTGCCGCCCTGTGATTCCCCCCACCCGGCACGGACGCGTCGTCCGGTACAGGTCGGCACGCAGCGCGGGGCTCCCGACCCCACAGTCCGTGCTCCAGGCATCCTCGCACCTGCCACTGACAACACGCCCGGCGGCCACCTCCAAGTGATCTTGAATGGTCGGCTGTGGGCGTAAAAGTGCAGGGTTGGACATATGCGGTGCGCACGTTCGGCAACCATCGGCGCCGCGAGCGCGTCTACCCTCGGTACGCGGCCCCGGTGGGAGGCGGGCGGGCGGCACTACAGTGGACCGGAACCACGGGCCGCGCGCCCGGGAGCACTCAGGACCACGAGGACACGAGCAGCAGGGAGCGCATGACGTGCGGCCGGTCGGCAGTAAATACCTGCTCGAGGAGCCGCTCGGGCGCGGCGCCACGGGCACCGTCTGGCGAGCCCGCCAGCGTGAGACCGCGGGTGCCGAGGCGGCCGTGGCCGGCCAGCCCGGCGAGACCGTGGCGATCAAGGTCCTCAAGGAGGAGCTCGCCAACGACGCCGACGTGGTGATGCGCTTCCTGCGCGAGCGGTCCGTGCTGCTGCGCCTCACGCATCCCAACATCGTGCGCACCCGGGACCTGGTGGTCGAGGGCGATCTGCTCGCCCTGGTGATGGACCTGGTGGACGGGCCCGACCTGCACCGCTACCTCCGGGAGAACGGTCCGTTCTCGCCGGTCGCCGCCTCCCTGCTCACCGCGCAGATCGCGGACGCCCTCGCCGCCAGTCACGCCGACGGCGTCGTCCACCGCGACCTCAAGCCCGCGAACGTGCTGCTCGACGAGCGCGACGGCCAGATGCACCCGATGCTCACCGACTTCGGCATCGCGCGCCTCGCCGACTCCCCGGGCCTGACCCGTACGCACGAGTTCGTCGGCACGCCGGCCTACGTCGCCCCGGAGTCGGCCGAGGGCCGCCCGCAGACGTCGGCCGTCGACATCTACGGCGCCGGCATCCTGCTGTACGAGCTGGTCACCGGACGCCCGCCGTTCGCGGGGGTCACGGCGCTCGAGGTGCTGCACCGGCACCTGAGCGAGGAGCCCCGCCGCCCCACCACCGTTCCCGAGCCGCTGTGGACGGTCATAGAGCGCTGCCTGCGCAAGGAACCGGACGAGCGGCCCAGCGCCGAGAACCTCGCCCGCGCCCTGCGCACCGTCGCCGCCGGCGTCGGCGTGCACTCGTCGTCCGCGCAGGTCGAGGCCGCCATGGGCGTCGGCGCCCTGCTCGCCCCCGACCCGTCCCCGGCGCCGGTCCCCGGTGTGCCCGGCGCCGCGGACCCCACCCAGGTGCTGCCGAGCAACGCCGGCTCGTACGACCCGGCCGCCGCGACCAGCGTCCTGCCGTCCACCGGGGCGCCGCAGTACGGAGCGGCGGACCCGACCGCCGTCATGCCGCCCGTGCCGCCGCGTCCCGACGGCGCATCCGGCGGCCCGGGCCCCGAGGACCCGCACCCCTGGCAGAACCAGCTGCGGGCCGCGCGCGACCGCAACGAGCAGACGCAGGTCCAGTACCTCGACCCGAGCCAGGATCCGCTGCGCCGCCGCCCCCAGCGCCAGCCGCAGCAGCAGCCTCCGCAGCAGGAGCCCCCGCAGCGCCGGCAGCCGCAGCGTCAGCAGCCGCAGCGTCAGCAGCAGCCGCAGCGGTACGCCCCGCCGCAGCACCAGCAGCCCCAGCCGCCGCCCCCGCAGCAGCGGTACGCGCCGCCGCCGCAGCAGCCGGCCCCGCCGGCCCCGCGACCGCCGCGCGAGCCCCGTGAGCCGCGCCGCCGCAGCGCCAACCCGATGCGGATCCCGGGTCTCGGCTGCCTCAAGGGCTGCCTCTTCACGCTCGTCCTGCTGTTCGTGGGGGCCTGGCTGATCTGGGAGTTCTCCGGACTCCAGGAGTGGATCGGCACCACGAAGGGCTTCTTCGCGCAGATCGGCGACTGGATCGACAGCATCTCGAAGTTCGTCGAGGACCTCACCAGTTCCACGGGCTCCAACGCCGCGTAGCGGGCCGAGTACGTTGATTTGTCGACTTCTGGGGGTGGATTTCGCCCCCAGAAGTCGAGGTTGACGCCGTACGCGGCACCGGACGGCCTCCCACCCGCGTAGCCTCGGGGCGACCGTCAGCCGCTGAGGGAGCAGTCTTGGCACGGAAAATCGGCAGCCGGTACACGGCCCACCAGATCCTTGGACGGGGCAGCGCCGGCACGGTGTGGCTCGGTGACGGACCCGAGGGGCCCGTCGCCATCAAGCTCCTGCGTGAGGACCTCGCGTCCGACCAGGAACTCGTCGGACGCTTCGTCCAGGAGCGCACCGCGCTGCTCGGACTCGACCACCCCCGCGTCGTCGGCGTGCGCGACCTCGTGGTCGACGGGACCGATCTCGCGCTGGTCATGGACCTGGTGCGCGGCACGGACCTGCGGACCCGGCTCGACCGCGAGCGCCGCCTGGCGCCCGAGGCGGCCGTCGCCATCGCCGCGGACGTCGCCGACGGACTCGCCGCCGCCCACGCGGCCGGCGTCGTGCACCGCGACGTGAAGCCCGAGAACATCCTGCTCGACATGGAGGGCCCGCTCGGCCCCGGCGGCGCGCACCCCGCGCTGCTGACCGACTTCGGCGTCGCCAAGCTCATCGACACCCCCCGCCGCACCCGCGCCACGAAGATCATCGGCACGCCGGACTACCTCGCCCCCGAGATCGTCGAGGGCCTGCCGCCCCGCGCCGCCGTCGACATCTACGCCCTCGCGACGGTCCTGTACGAGCTGCTCGCGGGCTTCACGCCGTTCGGCGGCGGCCACCCCGGCGCCGTACTGCGCCGCCACGTCACCGAGACCGTCGTCCCCCTGCCCGGCATCCCCGAGGAGCTGTGGCAGCTCCTCGTCCAGTGCCTGGCGAAGGCCCCGGCGTCCCGCCTGCGCGCCTCCGAGCTCTCCGCCCGGCTGCGCGACCAGCTTCCGGTCCTCGCCGGCATGCCGCCGCTGGACGTGGACGAGCCGGGCGCGGAGGACGAGGAGGCGGCGTACCCGGCGTACGACGAACCGCAGGCTCTCGCGGGCGACGAGCCGCGCCGCCGCGGCGCCGTCCCGCTGGTGCCGGGCTCGGCCCCCGACTCCAGCCGCGACACGCACACGAGCATGCGTGTCCCGGCCCCCGACGAACTGGCCGGCGGGGCGCGCGGCACGGCGCGCGCCCCCCGGGCGGCGGGCCAGCGCCGCCCCGGGTCGGCCCGCAACAAGCCCGAGGCCGTACGCAGGCGCCGGCTCCTCCTCGGCGGGACCGCGGTGCTGGTGGCGGCCGCGATAGGGGTGGGCGGCTGGCTCGCGGCGACGGAGGACGGCGCCGACGGGGCCCCGCGCGACACCGAGCAGTCGTCACCCGCGCAGCCGTAGCCCGCGGGGGTGACGAGACGCTCTCCCGGGCGAGGGGAACGTACGGCCGCCCAGCCGTTACGCTGGACCCGTGGCAGTCGTCGATGTATCCGAAGAGCTCAAGTCCCTCTCCTCGACCATGGGGTCGATCGAGGCCGTCCTGGACCTCGACAGGATGAGGGCCGATATCGCCGTGCTCGAGGAGCAGGCCGCGGCCCCGTCCCTGTGGGACGACCCCGAGGCCGCGCAGAAGATCACGAGCAAGCTCTCCCACCTCCAGGCCGAGCTGCGCAAGACCGAGGCGCTCCGCAGCCGCATCGACGATCTCTCGGTGCTCTTCGAGCTCGCCGAGATGGAGGACGACGCCGACACCCTCGTGGAGGCGGAGGCCGAGCTGATCTCCGTCCGCAAGGCGCTGGACGAGATGGAAGTACGGACGCTCCTGTCCGGCAAGTACGACGAGCGCGAGGCTCTCGTCAACATCCGCGCCGAGGCCGGCGGCGTCGACGCGTCCGACTTCGCCGAGCGGCTGATGCGCATGTACCTGCGCTGGGCCGAGCGCCACAACTACGCCACCGAGGTCTACGAGACGTCGTACGCGGAAGAGGCCGGCATCAAGTCCGCCACCTTCGTCGTCAAGGCGCCGTACGCGTACGGAACGCTCTCCGTGGAGCAGGGCACGCACCGCCTCGTCCGCATCTCGCCGTTCGACAACCAGGGCCGCCGCCAGACCTCCTTCGCGGGCGTCGAGGTGCTGCCGGTCGTCGAGAAGACCGACCACATCGAGATCGACGAGTCCGAGCTGCGGGTCGACGTCTACCGCGCCTCCGGTCCGGGCGGCCAGGGCGTCAACACCACGGACTCCGCGGTCCGTCTGACGCACGTGCCCACCGGCATCGTCGTCTCCTGCCAGAACGAGCGCTCGCAGATCCAGAACAAGGCGAGCGCCATGAACGTCCTCCAGGCGAAGCTCCTCGAGCGCCGCCGCCAGGAGGAGCAGGCGCTGATGGACTCGCTCAAGGGCGACGGCGGCAACTCCTGGGGCAACCAGATGCGTTCGTACGTCCTGCACCCCTACCAGATGGTCAAGGATCTGCGTACGGAGTTCGAGGTCGGCAACCCGCAGGCGGTTCTCGACGGTGAGATCGACGGCTTCCTGGAAGCCGGAATTCGCTGGCGCAAGCAGCAGGAGAAGTAAACTCGCTTTGTCGACACAGTAACTGCCGCCCACGAGGCGGCAGTTGCGTTTTCTGTCACAGTCGTATGCTCGTACGACGGGCAAGTGCCTTCAATACGGACATCGCGCCCGCAATGACCTTGACGCTCCCTTTAAAAGTGGCAAAGCTGACGCGCGGCATGCGTATCTCTGGGGCGTGTGCGACGGGGGGAGAATTTCAAACCCCCATGGTCCGGCGCCCCTTGCGCTGCTCCACTGACGAATTCAGCTACTGGGGGTAGCAGCCAGATGACCAAGAAGACGCGGATCCGCGTTGCGCGTATAGCAGCCGGTGCGGTGATCGCCGCCGGTGCTTCGCTGACCGCCGCGGGCGCCGCTTCGGCCGTCGGTATCGGCGTCGACGTGGCCGGCCTCAGCGCCGACGCCAGCGTCGACCAGGAGGGCGTCGACATCTCCCTCGCCGCCGACCCGGCGGACCCGGCCGACCCGGCCGACCCGGCGGACCCGGCCGACCCGGCCGACCCCGCGGACCCGGCCGACCCGACCGACCCGACCGACCCCGTGGACCCGCTGGACCCGACGGACCCCGTCGACCCGTCGGACCCCACGGACCCGACCGACCCGACCGATCCGACGGACCCGACGGACCCGACCGACCCCACGGACCCGACGGACCCGTCGGACCCGACCGACCCCGTGGACCCGTCGGACCCCACGGACCCGACCGACCCGGTGGACCCGTCGGACCCGACCGACCCGACCGACCCCTCTGACCCGACCGACCCCGGCGGCAACGGCGGCAACGGCAACGGTGGCAACGGGAACGGCGGCAACGGCGGTAACGGCGGTGACGGCGGCAACGGCAACGGTGGCGGCGGCAACGGCGGCACCGACGGCGGCACCGACGGTGGCGCCGTGACCGGCGGCAGCGACGACGGTGGCTCCGACGGCGACGCCGGCACCTGCACCCTCGACGTCGACGGCGCCGAGTGCGAGGACAACACCGACACCGACAGCGCCGGCTCCAAGCCGGTCGAGCAGGGCAAGGCCAAGGAGGAGCTCGCCGAGACGGGCGCCGCCGAGACCTCGTTCCTGCTGATCGGTGCCGCGACGATGATCGCCGGCGGCATCGGCTTCCGCATGCTGCCGCGCCTGGTCAGCGGCCGTACGGTCGCCTGAACCGCTTAGGCGTGCAAGAGGGGCCCGGAGCGCACTGAG
>NZ_JBSGYQ010000111.1:0-13137 GCF_053610585.1 Streptomyces sp. NPDC054887
GGCCGGGGGTCGTGCACCGGGCCCAACCGATCGCCCGGGCAGCCATTTCTGTGTCGCCGCATATTACGCAGAAATATCCAGGCGCCAGCAATAAGCAAGGGCAGCGAGGGGCAGGATTAGGCATTCAACGGCGCCCGGCGCGATGACAATATGCGAACTCACACTAAATATCATCCGGCATGCCCGTTGACGTGTGGGCCACTATTGCACCGGATGAGGGAATATTTCCCTGCCGCCCATAAGCCCGTCCCGGCCGTTCTCGCAAAAGCGCCGCTAACCGGGTGTTCTTAGGTACTCGCCCGCACGGGCGTGGCGAAGTCGCCGCCCGATACATCGCCGCCCGATGCATGGCCGCTGGCGCACGGACCCGATTGCTTTCGCTCACCCGAGGTGAGGCAGCACAGGAAAGCGATGCGGAGAACGGCATGGGGAACGCCGCCGCCTTTCAGGCTGTCGCCGCAAAGACGCCCTATTCCCTCACGCCGGCCTCCCGTGCCAGGGTTGCGGTTGGCGTCATGACGGCGCCGGATGACCTTGCGGTAGCGCGGCAGCACCGTCGCGCTGCCCCGGCAAGGGGGCGTCGACCCGTACCGCTTCCCGGCATGGGCGGGCCTCATGTGGGGCCATCACAACGCCGTCCGCGACCCGGTGGTTGCGGGGGTGCCCATTTGTACATGTGGGGATGGAGGAGCGTTCATCACGGGCTGCTCGACCGCCGTCCGCCCCGAAATCCCGCTGAGTTTCGCTCTGTTCCCCGAGTTGCAGAAGGCTGCGGCACGAGGGCCTACCAGGCGCAGGCGCGACGGGCGGGCCGGTCTTGAACCCCCATTGAGCGCCGCCAGCGTGAGGCGAGCTGCTCACGGCCCATCAGGGCCCTTGCGCCCGGGGCCTACGAGGCAACCGCAGGCTCGCAAGCCTCCCATTCGTAGGTCCGCGCGGTCAGCGGTGTGCACCGGCATCCCTCAGGAGGCTCCTCCGTCTCGCAACCGGCCCATAGGACAGGTGCCTCGAAGGCCCAGCACACACCTCACCCTGACACGCCTGGTCGTCACCAACCCGTCGCCGGGCTGGTGACGACCGCAGCCGTCAGGCCGCGCCGCTTCCGACCCCGCTTACCAGGGCCTGGCCGAAAGCGGCCTTGCACCCCGAGAAAGAGGCTCCACCAGTGTCCGACACCGTCACGCCCCATCAAAATTGCCTGCGTCCAATCGAGTTAACCGTCACCCATGCCTGACCGACGGCGCCACCACCTCACCACGGCGGGGTGCTACACGGAGCTCGCCGAGCGGGAACTCTGTCCCATCCGGCAGCGCGCCATGGCGGGGCGGAGGTGGCAGTGCGCCATGGGCTGCACGGTTGTTCGCTCCGTCCGGCCCGGAATGCAGGGGTGGTCTGTATGGGCAACACGAAGCGTGCGCTGAAATGGCCGGCTGACGCGGCGTTGGATCCGTCTGCCTGCAGCCAGCAGTGGCGGCTTCACCAGCCGGACGTCGCCCTGCTACCGGCCGGCCGCCGGTGGACGTCGTGATCACACCGGAGCGCCTGGGCTCCACCCTCCTACGCGCCATAAGCGCCTGCCGACTACGGCCCGGTCCGGTCTGTTCTACACCTGCGCCAGGCTCGGTCAGGGACGGGGTCGCGCGCCTCGTCGACGGCGGCTCGAGGCCACTGGTCGGCGCCGGTTATGGACTTCAGGCATCACGTCCATACCCGAACAACGACAGCCAGCAGCTCAGTACGCGAAATCCAACTGGAGCACAAAGACGGTGTCCTATGTGGCGAGTCGGACGAGTCGTTTGTAGTAACAGAGGGCGGCGGCGAGTCCGAGAAAGGCCAGGTAGTTACGGGGATGATGTTCGTAGCGGTGGTCGAGCCGGCGCTATCCGGCCAGCCAGGACATGGTGCGTTCAATGACCCATCTGCGGCGCCTCAACCGTTCGCTGGACTCGATGCCTTTGCGAGCGATGCGTACGCCGATGCGTCGTCGGCCGCGTAACCATTTCCGCAGGTGGGGAACGTCGTAGGCCTTGTCTGCGTGAGGGCGCTGGGGCTTGAAGTAGCGTCCGCCGTGGGGGTCGTGTCTCGTTTGGTGACCTGTGACCTTGGGCTTCAGCGCTTCGCTGTCGTGGATGTTCGCTGCCGAGATTCCGACGAGGAGGGGCAGTCCGTTCGCGTCCGACAGGACGTGCGTCTTGGAACCCGGCTTGCCCCGGTCCACAGGGCTCGGACCTGTGAGTTCGCCCCCCTTTTCGCCCTGACGTGGGCGGAGTCGAGGACCGCGCGGGACAGGTCGAGCAGGCCGGCGTCGTCCACGTACTCCGCCCCAGACCAAGGCCAACAACCAGCAGCACATTGGACACCGTCCTGAGGATACGTGCGTCAAGGAGTCACACCCCGGCCAACGAGTCCTACGACCTACAGTCACAAGAACTTCCCTGCACACCAACTACATAGATCAGATGCTCTCTTAGCGGCCGCCCGGCGGGCAGACCCGGTCCGGCAGCCAGACGGGTAGGCCCCGGCGTTCGTTCTCGGAGAGGTCACGGCCGAGGGTGTCGCACAGCTCCTTCTTCCAGAGCGCCGGGTCGAGGTGGAGGATGCCCACGGTGTTCTTGTCGACGGTGCGAAGCAGGGTCCTGCCGTCGCGGGAGACCGCCAGGAAATTCTGCTCCTCTGCGAACACGTAGGACTCGCCGCGGTCCTCGGGGTCCGCCGCGTCCTGGAACCGTATGGAGTTCCCGTTGGCCAGGAAATGCACCGAGCTGTCGCCCCGGAAGCCCTGTCGGTACTCCCAGGGATTCAGGGGCCCCATCGGGCCGAGCACCCGGTGCGGGGGCTTTCCCGTCCTCCCCACCGACCACAGTTCCATCATGGACCCTTTGGTCCGCACGGCGGCGAAATTCCCGGTCCGGTCGAGAACCGAGGAGTCTGCTTCCGGCCCCAGGTCGATGCCAAGTGCCTTGTTCTCCCGGCCCGTGCGCAGAGAGAAGGCGCGGAGGAACCCTTGGCCGTGTATCGCGACCTGCACGTGTCCCGGCTCCGGGTGGAAGGATGCGGTGAACTTCGGGGAGTCCGTTCGTGTAAGTCCCAGGTCGCGAACGTCGAGCGGTTTCGACAGGCGCCGTCCGTCCCGGGCGCTCCAGTGCTCGATGGTGGAGCCGGAGACGGTCAGCAGCTCGTCCCCGGGGCCGAAGTGCAGCCCCACACCTTCCTTCGGCGCATCGGGGCCGCCGTCGGGAGGAGGCATGCGGACGGTGATGTCGGTGACGGTCCGCAGGGAGGGGAGCTCCCAGATCCGGACCTTGTTCCAGCTGATGAGGTCCGCTGCCAGCGTTGCGGCCTGGTTCACCTCTATGCCGGGTGCGATGTTGACGAACAGCGCTGGGTCTTCCCTCGGTGGACGCTTGACCGTCTTTTGCACGGTCGTCGACCCGTCCGGGTCCATGCGTACGATGCCGAGTGTGTCGGCCTTGTCGCCCATCCGGACCAGCATCTCCCCCTCCTCACCCCAGGCCGTGCCGCCGAGCAGCGCCGGAGGGCCATCGGCGACGAACCTGTCCGTGATCAGGGGCCGCCCGATCACCGAGGTCTCGTCCCACATGATCAGGACGGGGTTCGCCGGATCGCCCACGAGGGACAGGTCGTCGTTCTCCGGCTGAGTGCCGGGTCCTTCGATCTCCCGCGCCTCGGATCCGGGGCGTGTCCCGACCAGAGCCCACTCGCTCTGCAGCGTGCTCACTGCGAAATGCGCTCCGGTCCCGTCGATCGCGATCCTCTTGCACGAGCTGCTGAACTCGCCCGGCCGGTACCGGGTCAGTGCCCGTCCGTCCGCGACCCGGAGGGCCTCGTACGTGACACCTTTCCCCGGCCGCTCCTCACGGCAGACGACCAGTACCGCGCCGTTGCCCGACAGGGCGAGACGGGGAGACGTCGGAAGGACGCCGTCCGCCAGTTTCCGCGACCTTCCGGTCCTGGTGTCGATCGCCACGAGGGACGGCTTCTGCACTGTGCTCTGCCCGGTGCCGGCCTGTTGCTGAGCCACCAGTGTGTTTCCGTCCGGCCCGAACCACACCGCGTCCACCGGGGGTGTCCGACCGGGCACCTTCCGCTCCCGGCCTGTCGCCAGCTTTCGAAGCTTCACGCGCCCGTTCGCCGACGTCACCACCTCGCTGGCGTCCGGGGAGAGGTCGGCCTGGCCGAGGCCTGAGGCGAGCGCCGCCCCCTCGTACCCGAACTCCGTGCCGGCGACGCTGCCTTCCGGCCCCAGCACCGCCGCCTCGTTCCTACCCGCGCGGTCCACGTCGTGCCAGAACAAGGTGCCGCCGGCCTTCGTCGACAGGTAGGCGATCCTGCGGCCGTCACGGCTGACCAGCGGGAGGAAGGCGCCCTCGGCGAGGGAGAGCCGGGCGCGCACGATGCGCTCGCCCGCACCCCGGACGAAGAGCACCACACCCGCCTTGGAGTTCCCCGACCCTCTGAGCCTGGTCGTCACGAGGACCACCCGGCCGTCCGTGCTCGCCGCCACCCGGTCCACCCGTGCCTCACCCGAGGTCAGAGCCCACCGGTCCTGCACGAAGTGGTCGTAGCGGCGCAGTAGCGCGTTGCGGGCCTCCTCGGTAGGGGAGAGGTCGTGGGCCGCCATCGCGACCAGGGCGGCGACGCCCGGGTCCCGCTGCACCAGATCCTCCGAAAGACTTGCCAGCGAGCGCGACCGCCCCTCAGCCTCCCGCTGCGCGCTGACGCGTGACTGCTCGATGAGGAAGGTACCGAGCCCGGCGATGAGCGCGAGGACGAGCGCCGCGGCACCCCAGGCGACCCGCAGACGGGTCCGGCGGCGACGTTGTCGTCTTGTGGCGAGGCCGATGTACGTGCGTTCCTCGGTAGAGAGCTCAGCTTCCCGCGCCTGTAGTCGGCGTGTCAGTGAAGCCAGATGAATCGGGCCGGGCAGCAGATCCGGGGAGCGCCCCGACGCCTCCCAGCGGTCGAGGTCGTGGCGCAGCTCCGCACGGGCCGACAACAGGTCGCTGTCGGCCCGCACCTGGTCGGCGAGCGTCGGCCAGGCGCTGGTGAGGGCTTCGTGGGCGAGCTCCGCCGTCTGCGGCTCGCCCTCCTTCCCGTGCAGCACCAGCAGCCGCCGTTCGGCCAGTGCACGGGCGATCCGCCATCGCGTCTCCCCCGCCTCCTCGCGGGTGATCATGCGGCGCAGCGGCGCCTCGCTGCCGGGCAGTACCCGGACGAGCCCGGTGAGCAGCCGCAGCGCGTCGGCCTCGTCCGCCGGGCGTACGCACTCCCGCCACGCCTGTTCCGCGTGGCGTGCCAGGGCGCCGGACACTCCGCCCATCTCTTCGTATGCCGCGAGGCGGAGCCGTCCTGCGGCCTGCCGTTCCCACAGCTGGGCGAGGACGAAGCCGAGCAGGGGCAGGATGCCGGGCGCACCCCCGGCATCCTTCCGGATGAGTTCCTCCAGCCCGGGGTCGTACGCAACCGTCGGCAGCCGTCTGACCGGCTCGCCGATCACCTTCGCGAGCTGGTCCTCCGACATCGGGGTGAGCGCGACGGTGAAGCCGTCCCTCAACGCCGTTCCCAGGACGGGGCGGTTGAGTGCCGCGTCCACGAAGTCGGAGCGGAGGGTGAGCAGAACGCGGATGCCCTCCGGCTGGCCCTGCCGGAAGAGCAGGTCGGCGGCCTCCGCCAGATCGGCCTCACAACGGTCGAGGAGGGCCTCGGCCTGGTCCACCACGACGAGGACTCGGCTGCCGGCGCTCCCCAGGACGCGGTGCAGGACGTCGGGGAGAGCCCACTCCCCCAGCAGGGCCGCCACGTGCTCGGCGCTCCGGACCGGGGCGGGGCCGTCCGCCCCATTCGCTCTTTCCGCCTCGTGCAGCTCGTAGAGCCTGGTGGCCAGGGCGTGGCGAAGGGACGAGATGTGCCCGGCGTTGACCACCAGGACGGCGTACCCCGCCTCCCGCATCCTCGGCACCACCCCGGCAAGCGCCAGCGAGGACTTACCGCAGCCGGAGGGCCCGCACAGGGTGACGGTCGGCCAGCGGCCCCGCAACGCATCGAGCACGTTCTCGATGTCGTCGTTCCGCCCGAAGAAGACATCGGCGTCGGTCTCCTGGAAGGTGGCGAGGCCGCGGAACGGGGTGGGTGGGGTGACGAGCGGGACGAGTTCGGGCAGCGCGTCCAGCAGCGTACGGGTGCGCAGGGCGAACGCCTGCTGCGCCTCGCGTCCGGGCTCGGCGGCCACCATCAGGCCGACGACCGCGCCGAATTCGTCGTTCCACACGGGACTGCCGCTGAAGCCCCGCTTGACGTAGACGCTCTCGCCGTCACCCCGCGAGAGCTGGACCCATCCCTCCCGGGTCGGCCCCCGGAACGTACCACTGTGCCAAATGCCCCCGGGGTGGTCGTCGGTGAACCCCACGGCCCGGGCGTGGTGGTGCCACACGCCCTCCGGAGGATCGGCCAAGGGCAGCGGCCGGGCGCCGGGTATCGGATCCCTCAGCCACAGGAGGGCCATGTCACCGGTCCGGTCGGGCGCGACGGGTATCCAGCGCCGCACTTCAGCCGTACGGTCACCGCCGTCGTAAGCACCCCCGGCGTCCCCTGCCAGCGGCAGGTCGACGGCGACCTCGGCCCCGGGCTTCACCACCTCCTCCCGGGGCCGGTCGAGGGCGTCGGAGACCACGTGGGCGCAGGTGAGCACGAGATCGTCGGCGACCAGGAAGCCCGCACCGGCGAGGGCCCCGTCCCGGCCTTTTACGCGGACGACGCCGGCGGCGAGGGCCGCCTCAGGGCCGTACGCCGGGTCGGGGCGGCCCGGCGTGCGTTCCGCGGTCGCCCCCCGGTCGTCCCCGCCCCTGCCCCGCGGTCCGTGTGTCACTGGGCCCCCACCCGTATCAACTGCGCTGCTGTCCCACAGTATCGGGGTCGGCGTCCGGCTCGTCGCGCCTGTTCCAGGTCAGGGTGACGGAGAAATTGGCCGCCGTCGCGGTGCTGGCGATGACGACATCCGCCTCGGCGGACAAGGACACCCCGAACTGCAAGGTGATCTCGTCCGGGGCCTGCGCCATCCCGGAGAACCGGCCCACGAAGCTCTCCGCAACGGGACGTACGGTGTCCAGCATCTGCCCGAGCGTCCGCTCGGCCCGTGCCACGGTGCGGCCGCCCCGCCCCACGCGGACGAGCGCCTCGTCCACCTCGCGGATCTGGACGCGGACGGCCTGGCCGCCGGCGCCGTCGCCCAGGGGAACTTCCACCGTGTGGACGGGGCGTTCGTTCATGGCGGTACTCCAATGCTCGGAAGCTGAAGATCGTAGCGAGAGCGACCGAGGCTTTTCCCGGGAGTTGCATCATCGCGAAGGAGACGGCCAAGTTCGGTGCGTCCGCGACGCAGGGCAAAGAGACTGATAGCGGGCTACAGCGGGCAGAGCAAGCGCACCTGCACCTCCGTGCTGCACGGTTACGCCACCGAGCTCAGCGGCACCGAGGCCAAGGCGGCTCGCCGCCGACCCGGGCGGTCGCCCAGGTCGAGCAGGACCATCCGGACCGGGTGCGGACGGGTGTCTGGTGGCGGGACTTGGCGGAGCGGTGCGGCCCGTGGGAGACCGTCTGTAAATGGCATCGCCGCAGGCCAGCGGATGGAGCCTGGGCGATTCTGCTGTCTCGTATCCAGGCTGCCGAGGACGCCGCGGGCCGAATCGACAGGGAGGTGTCAGTCGACTCGACCGCAGTACGGACTCACCGGCATGCCGCCGGCGCGAGGAAGGCACCGGCGGCCGCCGTCCTAAAAGGGGGTACGCCCGGGGGACGAACCAGGTCGATCCGGTGCTACGGAAACTCGCCGTCCGGCTGGAGAAAGGCGGCCAGATGAGTGTCTGGGACGTTTCTGAGGCGGCTACGCCACCAAAATCCACCTCGCCGCCGAAGGACTGTGCTGCCCCCTCGCCGTCGTCCTGACGCCGGGCCACTACGGCGACGACCTCCAGCTCCAACGCGTGCTGGAGCACGTCCACGTGCCCCGCACCGGAGTCGGCCACCCGTGCATCCCACCCGATCACCTCCCCGCAGAAAGGCCCACACCTCCCGGAAGAACCGCCGCTACCTGCGAGAACGCGGCCTTCCACACGAAATTGCCGAACGCCTCCACCAGCAAAGACACCAAAAGAACCTAGGCTCCCGAGGCGGCCGGCCCACCGGCTTCGACAGCGAGCGCTACAAGAAACGCAACACCGTCGAACGCACAATCAACCGGCTATAACGCCTTCGGGCCGTAGCCACCCCCTACGAGAAGCGTGCCTACATTTACCTCGGCACCGTCACCCTCGCAGCCCTCATCATCTGGCTCGGAACATGATCCGAGAACCAGTATCAGCGGAAGTCCGCCGCGTGGTCCACCGCCCACTCCCGGAAGGACCGAGCCGGGGTGCCCGTGATGCGCTCCACCTCATCGTTGACCGGCTCCGGACTGTCGAGCATCTTTGCCTGCGCCGGCACCACGGCCTCCACCAGCTCTGCCGGGTAACCTGCCGCCTTCATGTGCTCAATGGCCGCGTCCACTGTGACCTCCTCGAACCGCACCGGCCGCCCGATCGCCTCGCCGATCAGCGCCACCTGCCGCTCCTGGGTGATCAGTTCGAGGCCGGTGATCAGGGGACGAGCGTCGAGCAAGGCGTCGGTCGTCAGTGCCTGAACGGCGACCGCCGCGATGTCCGCCTCGTGAATCAGCGGGCGGGCCAGCCTTGCCAGCGGCGCCCGTACCGCACCGGTAGTGCGAACTTCCTCCGCCCAGCCCAGCGTGTTGCTCGCGAAGCCGGTGGGCCGCAGCGCCGTCCACTCCAGGTTCGATGCCTCGATCAGCCGCTCAAGCTCCGTGTGGAACATGGTGATCGCCTCGCTCGGCTTCTCCTTCTCGCTCCCGACCCCGGCGGATGACAGGTACACCACCCGTCGGGCCCGCTTTCCGATCGCGTCGATCACGTCCGACGCGCCGACGGCGCTCAGGAACGGCCACACCAGGAAGACCGAGTCGACGCCCTCAAGAGCTGTGTCCAGCGACGCGGCATCACCGAGATCGCCGCGTACCGCCTGCACGCCCTTCGAGAAGTCCGCCTCCCCTCTCACCAGCGCCCGCACGGGCACGCTCGTCGCGTGCAGTTGGGTCACCACCGCGCCGCCGACTCGTCCGGTCGCGCCGGTCACCAGGATCCTGGGCTGTGTCATCGGAATCTCCTCGTCTCGCCGTTCGATGACACGACTCTCGTACATCAACCAAGGTTCAGGTCAAGCACCGGCCGACCGGATCGGCCGGCACCGGGTGTCACTGGCCAACTGGCGATCAAGAAGGCCGACTACGGAGCAACACGACAGACGGGGCGAAACTGTAGCTGTGCCGGGCGACTTCCAGGGAGCGCGCCCAATCCTGCTCGAACGGGGGCACTCACGTGTCGGCGCGGCGATCAGCGGGCAGTTGGGCGGCCGGGGCCGGCGGAGAGGGCTGGGTGGAATTGCTCGCACTGGCCCATCACGCATCCATGTGGGCGAAGCAGGTCACCAAGCCCGTCCAGCTCGATGACGTCGACGGCATCGAGCTGGACGGGTACGAGCCGGTGCGCGAGGTAAGGGGCCCCGCCCTGGCTCAGGCACCCGGGTTGCCGGCGTCCTTTGGCCAGTCGCAGACCGCCAGGACCGGGTTGATGCCACGACTCTTCTCCTCGCCCGTGAGTTCTCTTTCCACCAACACCGGCAAGGAACGCGCCCGCCTTCGCAACGACAACATCCGCTGGGGAGGGCGCCCCCTCGGTTCAGCGCGGCCTTGACCAGGAACCGAGCCGGCATCCCCGGCGCATCTAACCGACGCGCTGCATCGCCTTCCGGTGCCGTTCTGCCATCGCGGCTCCGGACTCGCGGCGGGCCATCCTGCGCAGGATGGACGGTGCGAGGAGCAGCCCGGCGATCGCCCAGGCGCCCAGCACGCCCGCTGTCTGCAGGTGCCGCCAGGATTCGCCGATCTCGGCGGCGACAGCTTCGGCCGGCAGCAACGCGGCCCGGAGACCGAGGCCGAGCCAGTACACAGGGAAGATCTGCCCGACGGTCTGCAGCCACTCGGGCAGCTTGGACAGGGGGAAGTAGATCCCCGAGATGACGACGAGTCCCATCACCGGAAGCATCAGCAGTCCGACGGTGCGCGGACTGGAGACGAGTGAGCCGATGACGGCACCGATCGGCAGGGTTGCCAGGAGACCCAACGGCACCACCCACACCAGCGTCAGCAACGCTCCGCCGCCCTGTCGGGCAACGCCGTCGACAAGGCATACACCAACGGCAAAGGGCAGCGCCATGGACGCGAGAGCCGTCCCCGACACCATGATGATCTTGCCGACCAGGTGGCCGATCATGCCGTGAGGCACGGCCTTGGCCCGCAGCAGAGTGCCGTCTTCGCGCTCGGTCGCGAGGAGCTGCGCCGTGGTCATCATTCCGGTGAACCCAAGCGTCATCCCCACGACGCTCGGCAGCATGAACGCGCCGACCGAGATACCGGCGCCCTTCAGCGGATCGTCCCGGACCAGGAACAGCGGAACGATAAGCATGACCGTCCAGAGCACGTACCCGAACACGTCCTGGCCGGTAGTGAAGGTCTGCCGGAGTTCCGTCCAGCCGCGCCGCACTCCTACTCCCGCCGCGTACCACACCGGACTCATCGCGATCCCTCCCCGAATGCATGCCCCGCCCGCTCACCGGGAACGCTCCCCGCCTGCAGCTCCCGCACCATCGTCAGATAGGTGTCTTCCAGGCTCGCCCGGCGCACCTCCAGCCCGCCGATCGCCTCGCCGTGTTCCTCGAACAGCCGACGCACGAACCGGGTGGGCTCGGCCGTCGCCTGCTCGAAGGAATGCCCGTCCCGCGTCCAGCGGACGGTGGCCTCGGCCGATGCCTGCCGGGACAGTTCCTCGGCCGGGCCGTCCGCCACGATCCGGCCACCGGCCAGGATAAGGATCCGGTCGGCCAACTTCTCCGCCTCGGCGAGGTCGTGTGTGGTCAGCAGAACGGTGGTGTTCTCGTCCGCGAGCCCGCGCACCAGTCCGTGGAACTCGTTCCTGGCCTCAGGGTCCAGACCGGCGGTCGGCTCGTCCAGGAACAGCACCTCGGGTCTGCCTACGATGCCGACTGCCACGTCGAAACGCCTGCGCTGCCCGCCGGACAGGGTTCCGACCCGCTTGTCCGCCTGCTCGGTCAGCCCGACTGCGGCGAGGAGCTCGTCGACGTCCCACGGGCGCCGCACGAGAGTGGTGGAGTAGGGCGCGTAGTACGAGCCGAGATGGGACAGCAGTTCCCGTACCCGCCACTTGCCGTGATCGCGCCACGACTGCAACACGATGCCGAGGCGCGCACGCCACCGCTCGTCCCCGCGAGCCGGATCGGTGCCGAGGACGGTCACGTCGCCGGCCGAGCGCATCCTGAAGCCCTCCAGGACCTCGATCGTGGTCGTCTTGCCCGCGCCGTTCGGGCCGAGCAGCACAACCACTTCGCCTCGCTGAGCTGTGAAGCCGACGCCCTTCAGTACGTCCTGGCTGCGGTAGCGCATCCGCAGGTCGTGCACGGCGATGACCGTGCCGCTCTCCGGCGGTGGACTGCTCCCGACGCCGGACAAGGCGTGAGCGGTCGTCATGGGTGTTCCCCCGTGCGTCTCGTGGTCCGTCTTCTGGGATCAGGGGCCGCAGCCCGTGCCGTCGTCCGTGGTCATGGGACGTGTCTACGGCTGTGGCTGCCGGGGCCGTCGTGCAGCACCTGTTCAGGCCCTCCCCGGGGGAACACATTACCGAACAGTTCAGGCGTCTCTGCTGTTCACTGACCCGGCGGAAGTTCTGAGACGTGCGGGCGGCGGCAAGTGGTACGTGCCGGCGCAGCAACCCGGGTGGGCGCGCTTGCGCAGGGGGCCATCGCCGTGTGGGCGGGGAGCAGGCGGCCCCGAGCCACTTGAGCTCGATCCCGCCGGGATCATCCCCGCGCATGTGGGGATGATCCCGCAGATGCACTGTGGCAGGGCCGGCGAAAGCTCTGCCGCGGCTGCTCCTGGTCTGTGGACGTCACGGGCTTGTACACGGGGTGGCCGAACCTGTCGCATCCGACGGTGTGCAACCGTTCCTACATAGGTCCACCACGGCTTCCGGCCTCCTGGCCCGCCGTCACCTCGGCCGGACGGGGGCAGCCGGACCGGGCCCGGACCGCGCGTTTTCAGGAGCGGCAGTCGCGGCCGGCGTCGCACTGCCAGCCGGAGAAGCCGCCTTCGCGGGGATGTTCGACATCCTGGTCGAACTGAAGGAAACCCCAGGCCACCCAGACGACGAAGGCGATGCAGAGGGTAAGGCCGACCCACAGGGCCAGCTTCGTCAGAAAGCCGCCGGGACCCGCGTCGTCCTCATGGGCGCCGGGCGCGGCGTCGTCCCTGCTCCGGACATCCGGGAGCGCCGGACGGGCGGCGTCGGACGGCTCCGGCTGCGGCCGTGCCCCTGAGTGCCGCCCCTTCATGAGCGGGCCGTCATCTCGTCGGACGAGCCGGACACGTTGAAGTCCTGGGCCATGTCTGAGCTGTGCAGGTAGGCGATGTCGGCCTGTTCCAGGTCCATGCCCAGCGGTCCCGGCCCGTCACCGGACACCGTGGCGCGGTGCTCGCTGGGAATGCCCCAGTCATAACGTTTCTGGACCTCGACGTGGTACTTGATCTCGTCGCCTTCCTTCTCCCCGACGAGTCGGTACTGGAAGTCGTTGAGCGCGTAGTACCACTCTATGCTGCGGTCGCTGTCCGCAGGGTTGGGGCGGTGGAGGACCACCCGGTGGTGAACGGCCCGTCCCCGCGTTTGCGGATGTCGTTCTCCAGCGTGCTGTAGATATCCTCGCGGGGAGAGGTAGCTCTTGCTGGTGAGGACCTTCGGCGCGCGGGCAGACCCCCTTAGGGGCGCGGGCTGTCTGGCCAGAATGACCGCCAGTGGTCGGCCACCGGCACCCTGGTCCCGCCCACGGCCTGCTGGTGACATCGTCGGCCGGGCGGCCGTGGTCGCCGCTGTTCTTCTCCTGACGCCAAGCAGCGAAGGCTGCGCCAGGAGGGCGCACCCCGGCGCGGCCGCGCCGGGGTGC
>NZ_JBSGYQ010000112.1:0-12836 GCF_053610585.1 Streptomyces sp. NPDC054887
GGCCCCGACCGTCCGCGGACGGTCGGGGCCCTGCCGGTACGTCGCTGAACGGGCAAGACCTTGGCACCAGGTGGCCTTTGCTCAGCGCCCGCCCGCCGTCGGCCAAGCCGTGACGACCGCGCCGGGGCCGCTCGTAAAGGCCTCCGAGGTCCGGGACAGGCAGCTCTCGCACTGCCACGGTTCCCGCGATCGGTGCGGAAAAAATGACGGGCAATTACCCGCTCCGCTGCATACAGCTGCCGATACCGGTCAGGCGAACGGGAAGTATCCGGCGACTGAATGGAGGCACGACGATGAACTGGCGTCACAAGGCCGCCTGTCGACGGGAAGACCCTGACCTGTTCTTTCCCATCGGCACCGGTGGCCCAGCCGTACTCCAGGCCGAGGAGGCGAAGGCAGTATGCCGCCGATGCCCGGTTGTTGAGGAGTGCCTGAAATGGGCACTTGAAGGCGGCCAGGACATGGGTATCTGCGGCGGTCTGACCGAAGATGAGCGGCGTGCTGTCAAGCGCCGGACGGCCAGGGCGGCCCGAGCCCGGGCGGAAGCCTGATCTCACGAGCGTTCCATGTTGGTGCAGGCGTCCCTGCCCCCGACTGCTCTCCACCCCGCGGGTCGACCGGCCTGGCCAATTCTTCATTTTGGCCAGGCCAATGGTCGTCAAGCGATCGCCGAAAAGGTCGTGTTCCGCTGGGTGGCCGCAGACGCCGCGTGCCATTGCGGACACCGTGTACGGACGGGAGCAAGGGCAGGGCGTCTGCCCATCCGGCCACGGCGACAGCTGATCGACGGCATGCGCTTCCGGGGCCGTGCCGAACGGACAGAACCTGCCGAGGCCGCTGACAGCCACGTGTCGCCGATCCCGACGCGCGCCATCCGGCAGAACTTTCGGCACACGCCCTGGCCCGGTTGGGCGCGGGGTGGCGAGTGCAAGCGAAGCATGGTGTGACTTCCTGGCGGTCGGCTGCTGTGGTTGGTTGCCGACCCCGACGCATGTCCGCGCAGTGTTGCGTGCGTGGAAGGCCGGCTCTGTCAGTGAGTGGGAGAGCGCTTCGACTCCGGTCGGGGAGGCGCAGGGCCGTGGGGCGAGACACACCGAGTTCCTCCGGCTCTGCGCCCCGGAAGCGAGCTGGGGGAGTCTGCCGAACAGCTTCCCCCAGCCCTGTCGGGCCTTGCGATGCGACGGTCCACCACCGGTTCACCGAGTGACGAGGGCCGGGTGTGGGCCAACCTCCACAGCGCGGTTCTCGACGGGTTCGGCTCCTGAGCCACTACCTACGGCACCCAAGCTGAGGGCGGCCCTTGTGTGCCTCGGTCCCGATGGGCCGCGCGAGCCGTATCGCTACGGCATGGAGCGTAAATCCCCAGGTCACAGATGCGACGGAATCCCGCAAGCCTATTGACGCGGGGGCTCTACCAGTCAGTAACCTCCGGGTGTGCCGCCCCCCACGGACGCCGATCCCCCGAGGCATGCCATGAAGAAAAGTGTGCTCCCCACTGCCGTTGTGAGTCTTGTGCTCACCCTGGCCGCCGTGTCCCCGACTCACGCCGCCGCCGACAGCTCGACCTTCGGTCCTGCCAGTCACCCCATCCTGTTCGTGCACGGATACAACTCGTCCGGCTCGTACTGGAACACCATGGCCGACGAATTCAGAGGGGACGGCTGGCCGTCCAGCCATCTGCGGCAGTGGAGCTACGACACCCGGCAGTCCAATGCCACCACCGCTCAGCAGATCGTCACGGAGGTCGACCGCCTTCTGGACGCCACGGGAGCGACCAAGGTCGACATCGTCACGCACTCCATGGGCGGGCTGTCGAGCCGCTACTACGCGAAGAACCTCGGCGGCACGCAGAAGATGGACGCCTGGGTCTCGCTGGGCGGTCCGAATCACGGAACCGACTGGGCGAACGGGTGCTACCACCAGTCCTGCGTCGAGATGCGTATCGGCTCCGACTTCCTCGGCAAACTCAATTCCGGCGACGAGACTCCCGGCAGTCCTCGGTATGCCACGTGGTGGTCGCCGTGCGACACGGTCATCAATCCGGACAGCAGCGTCGCCCTCAGCGGTGCGGCCAACACGAGGACCGCATGCCTCGGCCACAACGCACTGGGGTCGGACCCGACGGTGTACGAACAGGTGAGGAAGCACATCGACAGCTGACCGTCGCGCGCCTGCCGTCGGACCACCTCCTTGAGCGGGTCCGCGTGCCGGCGGCAGGCCGGCACACTTCTCCCACGCGCGCGGCACGTCCTACCCGCCGAGACGTCGGTCCCGGGGTTGCTGCGCGCACCAGAGAAAGGGCGGCCAGATCGAGACCGCGCCAGGCTGCCCGGTTGTCTGGGATGATCTTCGTTCAGCGTGCGGCTACGCCCCGGAGCGCCAACGGGGCTCCAGCCCCTGCTGACGCTCTCTATCGGCATCTCCATGCGGCCGACGATGGCCGAGGCGAAGACGGGGTCGGTCGGCGCCATTACAGCTCCGACGAGGAACCACGTCGTCCAGTCCAGCCCGACAAGACAATGGGTGATCAGCGCCATGCCGACGAAGCCAGAGGCATGCCGAGCCCCGCAGCCCGGGCCGGAGCCTTCCCGTTCTCGCAAAGCTTGGGGAGCGAGACGTGCATGCCGTCGGTGAACAGCACCGCGAACCGGGCCAGATCGGCCGTGACTGCGACGATCTCACTGTCCGGGGTGATATGGATCAGTTCCAGCAACCCGTCGCTGACGAGCGCGCCACCGACAAGGAAAAGCAGGCAGGTGGACAGCACGGACGGGCCGCAAGTCCGGAAAGCAGCAGAGGAGCAACGCGGCACCGAAGACGGCGACGGCACCATGAAAGCATCCCTCAATCGGCAAAGACATGTGTCTCCGTCGCCGACCGGGCTTCCGGGCACTCCACGCAAGCCGTGCACGTTCCCTACGTGCTGTTGACAGGTTCTTGACGATCACGGATTGGACGCCAACCACGAGACGAAGCATCGCGAGGCAGCGTCAGGGCACTGGAGGGAGGTCCGCTGCGCCGGGCGAGCCGTCTTGACCGCATCAGGAGAAGGAAAAGACACCGCAATGAAGTGGCTTGTCACATTGGCCGGAGCAGGTCTCGTCCTGGTCAGCCTGCGCGATGTGTTTCACACGCTCTGGCACCCCACGCGCCACGGAGGTTTGAGCCGGCGCGTCATGACGGCCTTCTGGCGACTGTCCTCCCGGCTCGGCCGCCGTCGCGCCGCCGGGCTGGCCGGCCCGCTCGCCATGGTCACAGTGGTGGCGCTGTGGGCGTCCACCGTCACGGTCGGCTGGGCACTCGTCTACTGGCCGCATCTTCCCGACGCCTTCTCCTTCACCGCCGGCCTGGAACCTGCCGAGCATGCGGGGTTCCTGGACGCGCTCTACATCTCCATGGTCACCGTGGCCACACTCGGCCTGGGCGATATCGCCCCCGAGAACGGATGGGTGCGCATCTTCGGGCCCATGGAAGCCATCGTCGGCTTCGCCCTGCTGACCGCCACCGTCACCTGGGTCCTCGGCATCTACCCCGCCCTGGCCCGCCGCCGCGCACTGGCCCTGCGCCTTTCCCACCTACGGCGCACCCGTACCACGACGCGACAACTGGACTCCGCCGCCGGGGCGTCCATCCTCGACAGCCTGGCCTCCGGCGTCGCCACCGTGTCCGTAGATCTGCTTCAGTACGCCGAGTCCTATTACTTCCACGACGGTGACGAGCACACGTCCCTCGCCAACAACATCGGATACGCGCAGGAGCTTGCCGAACTGGCCGCTACCACGGAACGCGACGACGTCCGCCTGTGCGGAGACGTACTGGGCACTGCGCTTGAGGACCTCGCGCTCATCCTCGAGCAGCGCTTCCTCCCCGCACAGGGAACCGGTTCGGCGACGTTCGTCGCGTTCGCACGG
Source organism: Streptomyces sp. NPDC054887 (assembly GCF_053610585.1). Lineage (NCBI taxonomy): Bacteria > Bacillati > Actinomycetota > Actinomycetes > Kitasatosporales > Streptomycetaceae > Streptomyces > Streptomyces sp. NPDC054887. Next base: position 3,912 of record NZ_JBSGYQ010000112.1, read on the forward strand.
GACCACGGCGCCCGGCGCGGGTCCGACTGACGACGCCGAAGGCGGCTCTCCCCTGTGACGGCTCGTCGTTCGAGATCCTGCTGCGTGTCACTTCCTGGCGCGGTACAGCCTGATGTTCCTGTTGACGAAGAGGTGGACGTAGCCACAGTGCGCGCAGATCAAGCCGGTTGCCGACTCGTCCGCCCAGGCGAGGTTCAGGAACTCCATGCCGAAGCTGTTGAGCTTGACCTCTCGCACACGGAACAGGTCCTCGTCGCACACGTGGCAAGCGATCCAGATGTCCTCCACGGACGCGTGCACCGGCTTGGCCACCGCGTTCTCCTTCGTCTCGTCGAGTCCGCTCGAGGGGCTGGTCTGGGCCGAGCGGAGCATTGCGGTCGTAGGTGCGACGTATGCGTCAAATAACCCAGTCGCTCCCCGGGTGTGCTTCGTGTCGGGCGGCGGGGCGCTGTGCAGTGACCGGGGTCTGTGGCGCGTGTGATGGCTGTCTCGACTGCCGCGACCCTGTCGGCCAGTGAACCGAGCGCCGCCACCGCGTGCCCAGTCCATCGTCTCCCGCCCTGCCGAGCGCCAAAGGGCCGGCGTCGTTCTGGCGGACCTGTACGACGGCGGTGGAGCCGTCCCGGGCGGCGACCTCCGCCTGGCCGAAGTCCGCGTCCACCCGTCCTGTTCGGATGGTGCAGGTCAGACGAAGTCCTACCGGGACGGACCGGGTTCGTCGGGAAAGAGCGCGGCGAGCGGGCGTACGAGCGCTCGCGTCAGACGCCAGGAGCCGAGTGCCGAGGCGAACAGCAGCACGGCCGCGAGCAGGTGGAGCAGGGCCTCGGGCCAGCCTGTACGGGAAAGAAGGAGCCACCCCGTGACGCTGAAGAACCAGCACAGGGCGATCAGCAGCGAGGCCGACACCGAGAGGGGGACGCCACCGAGACCGAGGGCTTCGGTGTCCACGTCCGAGTCGAAGCTGTCGTGGCGGGCGGCGCCGAGCAGGACCAGCAGCCAGAAGCCGACGACGACCACGAGGGCCGCGGAGAACAGCACGGTGGGGAACGTCGCCGTGGCATGCAGGAACTCGTCCATCCCTCTTCCTCCTTGATCCGTGCTGCGGCGTGCTGCTTTCCGGGCTACGGCATCCACCTCGTGCGCCCGGCTTCGACCGCCTCATGCTGACAGGACGTGCCGCGACTCCGCATTGCCGAGCACCGGCATTCTTTACGGCCCCTTGATGCCGGTGAAATGCCCTCGGCGCACGCGTGCCACCCTTGACGTCACGCGCCGCAACAGCTTCAGCGACGTGTCGAGGAGCGGGGGATGGCCATGGGGAAGCGGGACGCAGCCGATGCATACCTGGAGGGGTACGCCCAGACTTTGGCCAGTGCCTGTGCCACCGGCAGACGGCTGACCCGGGACGAGCTGGCGGCTCTGCGGGCCCAGGGGGAGCGTGCGGCCGAGGCCGGCCTCGGGCTGCGCCTTCTGGTACGTGCCCACCTGTCCGCCGCCCAGGACGTACAGGCGAACATGCGTGGCGCGAGCGCCGATCACCTCCTCGCGGCAGTGGAGCAGGCCGTGGACGCCTTCGCCGAGGGACATGAGCAGGCCCAGAGACTCGCGATCCGCCAGCAGGAAGCCGCCCGGCGGGAGTTCATCGACGACCTGCTCCACGGGCGCAGCGACGCGGGGCATCTGGCGGAACGGGCCGAGCGGTTCGGACTCCTGCTGTCCCACTCCCATGCGGTCGCCGTAGCCCAGGGACCCGAGCCCTACGAAGACGGCTACGCCGTCACCCGCGGCATCGAGGCGTCCCTCGCGGCCCGCTTCGGGCACCGCCGCATACTGCTCACCACGAAGAACGGCCGGCTGATCTGCATCGTGCCAGGGGCTGAAGCCGACGTCCTCGGCTTCTTCGCCAAGCAGGCGTACGCAGCCACCAACGGCGGCCGTGTGGCCATCGGCCGCCCCCACCCAGGTGTCGGCGGAGTCGTCCACTCCTACGAGGAGGCTCTCAACGCCCTCGACCTGGCCGCGCGCATGCACCTGACCGACCCGGTCCTGCACGCCGCAGACCTCTTGGTCTACCCGGTCCTCACCCGCGACCGCCAGGCGATGGCCGACCTCGTACGCAGCGTGCTCGGCCCGCTCCAGCAAGCGCGTGGCGGAGCGCGGCCGCTCATCGACACCCTCAACGCGTACTTCCAGGCGGGGTGTGTGGCCGCCGAGGCCGCCCGGCGCCTTTCCCTGAGTCCGAGGGCGATGACGTACCGGCTGGACCGGATCCACCAGCTGACGGGCGCCGACCCCGGCGACCCCGTCGATCGGTACACCCTCCAGACGGCCGTAGTGGGTGCCCGCCTACTGGACTGGCCGGACCAGGAGCTCTGAAGCTCCCTGCGGTAGAGGAAGAGGCGGCACTGTCTGCACGACCCGCTCCCGTCGGCGTCGCGGGACTGCACGGCCGAATGGCGGGTGAATGCGCCGTCACGGAAAGTGACTGGCCGGTTGGCGGGAGGCGGCGTGCAGGGACCGCGTAGAGTGCCCAGCTGGTGTGCAGAGTAGGTGAAAACGCCCCGCGCATCCGCCCCTCAAGACATAAGTGTCCGATGAACGGACATGACTCTCCACATAACGGTCCGGTCTCGCCTCCTGGGGCTTCGCCAAATAACTCACCGTTATGTGACTTGCGTTACTAAAGCCTGCGTAAGGGCGTGGTAAAACTACGCAACTCCGCAGGCGGCAGCACCCCGGCCGCCCTACGGAGCCGTCGGCACGCACCGACAGCACGACCAGGGTGACCACGGTCCGAGTCCGCGGATCCGCGCCCGGGTCGCCGATCGGACAACGGCGTTCGCTCAAAGACCGCACACCAACCGGCGCAGCCTCCCGCGCGCCGGCCCCGCGCCATCGAGGTAGCCAAAAGTGTCACTCGACTCCATCACCAAGTCCGTCGACGAAGCCGTCAGCGGTTTCGCCGAGCCCATAGCCAACTGGCTCAGCGAAGTCGTCTTCTACTCCGTGCCCGTCGGCGGGACGGAACTGCCCCTCATCGTCGCCTGGCTCGTCGTCGCCGGTCTCGTCTTCACCGGCTGGTTCGGCTTCGTGCAGGTCCGCAAATTCCGCCTCGCCGTCGACGTGGTGCGCGGCAAGTACGACGAGGAGGGTTCGGCCGGTGAAGTCAACCACTTCCAGGCGCTGACCGCGGCCGTCTCCGGCACCGTCGGCCTGGGCAACATCGCCGGTGTCGCGGTGGCCGTCTCCATCGGTGGCCCCGGAGCCACCCTCTGGATGATCCTGTGCGGCCTGCTCGGCATGGCCACCAAGTTCGTCGAGGTCACCCTCGGTGTGAAGTACCGCGAGGTGCACGCCGACGGCACGGTCTCCGGCGGCCCGATGCACTACCTGCCCAAGGGCCTGGCCGACCGCTTCGGCAAGAACGGCAAGACCCTCGGCAAGGTCCTCGGTGTCCTCGCCTCCTTCATGATCCTGTTCTTCGGCCTCTTCGGCGGCAACCTCTTCCAGGTCAACCAGTCGTACGCGCAGATGGTCTCCGTCACCGGCGGCGAGGACGGGCTCATGGGCTCCTCCGCCGGCGCCCTGTTCTTCGGCATCCTCGTCGCCGCGCTCGTCGGCATCGTGCTCCTCGGCGGCATCCGCTCGATCGCCAACGTCACCAGCAAGCTCGTGCCCGCCATGGCCGGCATCTACATCGGGGCCTGCCTCATCGTCATCCTGGTGCACGTGACCGCCGTCCCGGCCGCGATCGCCGCGATCGTCGAGGGTGCCTTCAACCCCGCGGGTGTCGCAGGTGGTGTGCTCGGCGCGCTGATCGTCGGTTTCAAGCGGGCCGCCTTCTCCAACGAGGCCGGTCTCGGCTCCGCGCCGATCGCCCACTCCGCGGTCAAGACCAAGCACCCCGCCAGCGAGGGCCTGGTCGCCCTGCTGGAGCCGTTCATCGACACCGTCGTCATCTGCACGATGACCGCGCTGACCATCGTCATCGCCAACCCGGCCAGCTACGTCCAGGCGCGCAAGGACGGGGACCCCGTCGGCGTCACGATCACTTCCGACGCCTTCGGCACCGTGATGCCCTGGTTCCCGTACATCCTCACCGTCGCGGTGCTGCTGTTCGCCATCTCCACCGTGCTGACCTGGGGCTACTACGGCCTCAAGGCATGGACGCACCTCTTCGGCCGCAGCCAGGCCAGCGAGCTGATCTACAAGGTGCTCTACACCCTGTTCGCCGTCGCCGGATCGCTCCTGACGCTCCAGACCCTGATCGACATGGCCGACGCGGTGCTCTTCATGCTCGCCGTCATCAACATCATCGGCCTGTACCTGCTCGCCCCCGTCGTCAAGCGCGAGCTGAACTCCTTCCTGGAGTTCGTCCGCGCCCGCAACGCCGGCGAGACGGACGAGGCCGACGGAGACCAGGCGTCGGTGAAGACCACCGTCTGACCGCCCTGCGGCCCGGCTCCTGAGCGGGTCCGTACACACCTCGCGCCTTGGTGTGTACGGACCCGCTCTTTGTGCGTTGCAGCAGGTGAAACGGTGTCTGGTGCGATCAGGCGAAGGCGGTTAGGGTGTGAAGAACGCGTCAACAGCCCGCCCGGAGGCGGCTGTGTCCGACGCGCGGTGTGCCGGGAAGTCTGGTCGGCGTCCTAGGGGCCGTATGCCCTTTTGCCGATGCCCCGGAGGTTCCCCCTGATGGCCGCTGACCCACGCGAGCGTTCCCCCTTCCTCGGCCTGCTGCCGCTGCCCGAGCGCAACGCCGTAACGCAGGCGCTGAGGACGGAAACCGTCGGCGGGCTGGTGCTCCTGGCCGCCGCCGTAGTGGCGCTGGTGTGGGCGAACACCCCGTGGAGCGACGTCTACGAGCAGATACGCGACTTCCACTTCGGCATACCGGCCCTCGGCCTGGACCTTTCGGTCGAGCACTGGACCGCCGACGGACTCCTCACCATCTTCTTCCTGGTCGCGGGCATCGAGCTGAAACGCGAGTTCGTGGTCGGCGAGCTGCGGACCCCGGCCACGGCTGCTCTGCCGGTCGTCGCCGCCCTGTGCGGCATGGCGGTGCCGGCCGCCCTGTACGCCGTCACGGTCATGGCCGGGGGAGGCAGCCTCGAAGGCTGGGCAGTGCCCATGGCCACCGACATCGCCTTCGCTCTGGCCGTTCTGGCCGTCCTCAGCACCCACCTGCCCTCCGCGCTGCGCGCCTTCCTCCTCACCCTCGCCGTCGTCGACGACCTGGGTGCGATCCTCATCATCGCGATCTTCTTCACCAGCGACCTGAACTTCCCGGCCCTCGGCGGAGCACTGGTGGGCCTGGTCGTCTTCTACTTCCTCCAGCGCCACCGTGTCCGCGGCTGGTGGTGGTACGTCCCGCTCGGCATCACCACATGGGCCCTGATGTACAACGGTGGCGTCCACGCCACCGTCGCCGGCGTCGCCATGGGTCTGATCCTGCGTACGACCCGGGACAAGGGTGAGGCGTCCTCGCCCGCCGAGCGGACCTCCCACCTGCTGCACCCGGTGTCGGCGGGAGTCGTCGTGCCGCTGTTCGCTCTCTTCGCCGCAGGCGTCGGTGTCTCGGCGGCGTCACTCGGTGAGGTCTTCACCGAGCCCGAACCGCTCGGCGTCGTGCTGGGACTGGTCATCGGCAAAACTCTGGGAATCTTCGCCGGCACCTACCTGGCCGCCCGCTACACCAAAGCCCGGCTCAACCCGGACCTGGCCTGGGCCGACGTCTTCGCCCTTGCCGTGCTGGCCGGGATCGGGTTCACCGTCGCTCTGCTCATCGGTGAGCTGGCCTTCCCCGACCCGACGGCGGCCGAACACATCAAGGCCGCGGTACTCATCGGGTCGCTGATCGCGGCAGGCCTGGCTTCCCTGCTGATCAAGCGCCGCAACGCCGTCTACCGTCGCCTGTACGAAGAAGAGAACCGGGACGACGACCACGACGGCATCCCCGACATCTACCAGCGCTCTCCGGCACCGCCGAGTACTGACGGGCAGGGCGGCGGAGCTGCCCGCGACGCCTGCCTCGGTGCCTTGGGACGGCAGTCGTTGTGAGACATGCGGGGCCGTCATGCGAGACACCGCCCGATCGCCGCTATTCACCGCCGAGGAGAGGCGCGCGGGAACGGTTGCCGGACGTCGTGGTGCCGTCGGCTTCGGCTGCGTCGGCGAGAGCCTCGGCTGCGGCTTTCGCCGCTTGCGCGGCGTCGCTGGCCGCCTGTGCGGACGTGTCGTCCGAGGAGTTCTCGCGCGTTGCCGATGACTGGGGCAGCACCTCGCTGAAGGCGCGTGACACCCCCTGGAGGGCGGAGGTCACTTCGCTGGGGATCATCCAGAATGTGCTTCCCGAACCTTGCGCGAGCTGGGGCAGCATCTGCAGGTACTGGTAGGCGAGCAGCTTGGGGTCGGGGTCGCTGCGGTGTACTGCCTGGAACACCTCGTCGATGGCGCCCGGGACTGTCCCTCGGCCTTGAGTATCTCGGCGGTGCGATTGCCCTCGGCGCGAAGGCGGTATCAAGCGGGGAGTGTCATGAGTGCCAGCGGCGTGGTGGTGGGCCGGGGCGAACCGCCGGCGGGTTCTACCGTCACGCCCATGCCGGTGGCCTTCCCCAGGTCTCCCTCCATCACCACAGCACCGTCGTGTCCGACGAGACCGGCCGGCCTCATCCTGGGGCCGTCGTCGAACCACAGCTGGTAAGTCTTGTCGTCGGCCAGGTCCGGCAGGCCGGAGGTCAGGAAGACCGCGGTGTCCTGGCTACGGGAGACGATCACTGTGGCCCGTGCGCCGCCCTTGACGCTGCCGCTGACGGTACGGGCGTCCGGGGCAGCCAGCACCCGTGCCATGTCCGTGCTGTCGTTCTCGGCCCGCTGTGCTCTCTGTTCGGCCTGTTGTGCGTCCTGGTACTGCCAGGCCGCCGTGCCGCCGAACGCGGTGGCCGCGGCGACGCAGGCGGCCAGCACTAGACGTGGCGCATACCGTGCGCGGGCGCTGACCGGACGGGCCGCCACGACACCGGCCGTCAGCTGTGGCGGCAGTTGGCGCACCGTCTTGATCCAGGTGATGACCTGTGGCTTCATTCCGGGCGGGGGCGTGACGGCGACAGCAGTGCCCAGACGCGCCGCGGTCGCGCTCAGCTCCCGCACTTCCTCGGCACACGCCGTGCAGTTCCGTACGTGACGCTCGATCGTCTCGCGCTCGTGTTCGCCGACCGCGTTCAGGGCGTACGCGCCGGTGAGGACATGTACGTGTTCGTCGCTCATGCGTTCACTCCCATGCAGTCTCGAAGGCGGATCAGACCGTCTCGCAGACGTGTCTTGACGGTTCCCAGTGGCGCCGACAGGGTGGCGGCGACCTCTTGGTGGGTGTAGCCCTGGTGGTAGGCAAGGGTCACGGCCTGGCGCTGCAATTCGGTCAAGCCCCGCAGGCAGCGCCTGACTTGTTCACTCTCCAACCGGACCGCCACCTCCTCGCTCACCTGGTCGTAGTCCGGGGTGCGCTCACGAGACGCGCTGCGCCGCTCACGGGCGGTCGCCGCTTGCTCCGAGCGCACCCGGTCCACGGCGCGACGGTGAGCCATCGTCATCACCCATGTCATGACGCTGCCCTGCGCGGGACGGAAGCGTGTGGCAGTGCGCCACACCTCGACCATGACTTCCTGTGCCACCTCCTCGGACTGGGCCGGATCCCGCAGCACCTTCAGCACCAGTCCGTAGACCGGCCCGGCGACCGCGTCGTAGAGGGTGGCGAAAGCGTCCTGATCACCGCCGGCGACGGCGGCTACGACATCGGACAGTTCTGGTCCGTGCTGCGCTGCGCCTGCGATGCGTGCGATCTCTCTCACCGCACACCTCTGGGACGGCCGAGACCAACGGGGCGAAGCGCGGAGTGATGGTCGCCCATGCCCAACCTTTCATGCGTGACGGGTGAGCGATGAACACCGCGTCTCTTCGGCGGTTCTTGCTCTTACGACTGATTCGTAGCCCTCGTCCTCGCGGATGGGTTCGCCGGCCGACTTTGTGTCCGCCCGCAAAGTCGGCCGCTTCCCGACCAATCCGTATCGGCTTCGGCGCCGAATGGAGTGTGTGAGGGAAGCGGTACGGCCCCCAAACAGCAGAAGCGGCTGCGGGGGCCGTATTCCCTTGGCACTCCTCACACAGCCAAGCGCCGCCTGTCGGTGCTCGTCATCTGCTCTCAAGGAGTTCTCTGTCATGTTCAGCACCCGTTCGCGCCGCACCCTCGCCGTCGCCATCGCCGCAGCGGCCCTGCCTCTCGCCCTCACGGCGTGCGGCATGGACAACGGCGGCGACAGCGGCAAGGGGTCCGGCTCCTCGGCCGCCAAGGAAGGCCCGGCCCAGGACGACAAGGGCAATGCTGCGCAGGCCTCGGGCCCGTTCGGCCCGGGGTGCGCTTCGGTTCCCAAGGACGGCGCGGGCAGCTTCGACGGCATGGCGAAGGACCCGGTGGCCACGGCCGCGTCGAACAACCCCGCCCTGTCCACCCTCGTTACGGCGGTCAAGAAGGCCGGCCTGGTGGACACGCTGAACAACGCCGAGAACATCACGGTGTTCGCCCCCACCAACGACGCCTTCGCCAAGATCCCGAAGGCCGACCTCGACAAGGTCCTGGCCGACAAGGCCACCCTCACCAAGATCCTCACCTACCACGTGGTCGGGGAGAAGCTCGCCCCCAAGCAGCTCGAGAACGGGTCCTACGACACGCTCGCGAAGAGCAAGTTGACCACCTCCGGCTCGGGCAAGTCGTACATGGTCAACGACTCCGCGAACGTCGTCTGCGGCGACGTCTCCACCGCCAACGCCACCGTCCACATCATCGACACCGTCCTCATGCCCAAGTGATCGACGGGCGAACGGGGCCGTGACGTTGCCTCCTTCGCTCCGAACCGCCGGCTGGTCCCTGCG
>NZ_JBSGYQ010000113.1:0-12307 GCF_053610585.1 Streptomyces sp. NPDC054887
TTGCCGGCCCACGGCCCACCGTGCGCCGGCAAACCGCCGGAAGTCCGTGCTCCAACGTTTCTACCTACGACGTGCTGGCGGGCTTGGGGAGGGCGTTGCCCACCGCGCCTGCACCGTGGTGCCAACGTTGCACGGCAACACATTGGCAACGAGCTGCCGTGGCAACGGTCTGATCTGCGCGGACATCAGATCCGCCGTGCGTCGGGCCCGTCGCAACGGCGGGTTTCGTTGCCTCTTTCCTTGATTACGTACTGCAACGGTCTCGTGACGCTTCATGCTGTGTGTCACCCACTTGGCGGCCCGCCGGGCGGGGGACACTTCCCATGCCTCCAAGCGCGGGACAGATGAACGGAGAATCGTGTGGACCGGCCACTACTGCCGCTGAGAACGGCCCTGGTCTTCCTGCTCGCAGTGCTCAGCGGTGTGACGACAGGGGTGCTGTCCTGGTTGGCGGGGGAGAGTATCGCGCGCAGCCTGCTCGCCGGCCTCGCCGCCACCGGGTTATCGATCCCCTTCTTCGACCGCTTGATCACCCGGGAGGGCGCCGATGACGCCTGCGAGAAGGCGCAAGGCCATGGGTGAATTGCGCCCTCTGGGGCAGGACCTGACGCAGGAATCACGGGCACTCGCCGAGGTCCTGCGGGAGCTGTTCGAAGGGCTGGAGGTGTCGGTACGCCGGTACGCGGCACGACGCCAGCGTGATCCCGGAACGTTCTCCCGCTACCTCAACGGGACCCGCTTACCACCCTGGCCGGTAATCATGGACATGCTTGCCGATCTCGCCGAGCATCGCGGCACCACCGTCACTCCCGAGACCATCGAGTTCGTACGCGAGCTCTACGGGTCGGCGTTCGACGCCAACTCCTCCCCGAAGCACGCGGTACAGATCATCGAGCAGCAGCTGGCCGACGCCGACCACGTCTCGCGCCGATCCAGCGTCCGCGGCGACGTCCTGGGCGACGCCCTGCTGGACCGCAAGCACCGCATCGCCGACCTGGAGGTACGGCTGAACCAAATGGAGGCGACACTCACCGCCGAACGTGAGCGCGCCGGCCAGCTGGCAGCCGCCCATCCCGACGTCTCGGAGCTGCTGGGGGAGCGTGACGTCCTGCGACAGGAGGTGACACGCCTGGGGAACGAACTCCAGGCGGCACAGGAGCAGCGGGCGGACGCTGAGGCGCGCTGCGATCTGCTGGAGCGCCAACTGGAAGCCGTCGAACGCCCAGCGGCTCTGCCGCACTCCCTACCGCAGCGCATGCCCAAGATCCTCGTCGTGGACGACCAACCCGACAACCTGCTCGCCATGACAGCCGTACTCGAGACGCTGGACCAGGAACTCGTCACCGTCTCTTCCGGCCGCGAAGCGCTCAAGGCTCTGCTCCACCACGACGACTTCGCCGTCATCATCCTGGACGTGCAGATGCCCGATATGGACGGCTACGAGACGGCAGCCCACATCAAGCGCCGCCCCCGCAACCGAGACGTGCCGATCATCTTCCTCACCGCGATGGGCGTTGACCCTGAGCACACCGCACGCGGGTATGCAGCCGGCGCGGTCGACTACATCAGCAAGCCCTTCGACCCCTGGGCTCTGCGCGCCAAGGTCGCCGTGTTCACAGAGATCCACCTCGAACGGCGGGTGGGCTAGGTGTATTGCCTTGAGAGGTTGGGGACGCGGCTGGCGGGTGGTTGGCCTTTCAGCGCGATCTGTCCGGGGTGGTGGAGCGTCCCGGCCGTAGAGCATGTTCGGGTGTCGAGGGCGAGGACGAGGGCGATCCGGTCCGCCGCCACCCCGCCCGGGCTGGTTCCTCTACGCTCCGGCGTGCACGTTGGTCGAAGCCGTTCGCGCACGGCTCGGCGCGGCCGAGCACCTGGCCTCCGTGCCCGGCACCACTGTCCTGGACTTGGACCTGGCCGTCGCACGGTAGAAAACCTGGGCCCGCAGCCCACAGCCAGTACGCCGCGCAGCCCACCGCGGACTGTCCCGACGGAGCCGTCATCGCCACCACAGCCCCGCACCGGTGGGCGGGGGAGCCGGTCTGCGTGCTGGACCTGAACCCCTGAGCCCTCCAGAACAACGTGAAACTCCCAGACCTTTTCGGCCCTCTGGATCGCTGGCCCAGCGCCGCCGTGCCGCGCTGGGCCACCTGCTGCTACGGCCTCGGCACCGGCGTGGCCAGCGTTATGGCCTACTGGTTCCAGGGCCGCATATGACTGTGGGGGCCGAAGCAAGCGTTGGCCTGATCGTTGCCGTTGTCTCAAGGTGTACCTCCTACGGTGATCTCCCCCCGGCTTTATCGGGGAATCCAACGGGGAAGTTGTCGAAGGGGGACCATGCAGCACGGCAAGACCACCACCGGTGCCATCGCCACGCTCGTCCTGTTAGGAAGCGCCGCCCACGCAGAAGCCATCAGCCCATCGGACAGCACCGCGCAGGCCGCCACCGGTCGGTACAAGATCCTCAAAAGCCTGAAGTACTCTGGCCCAGGCAACATGCCGCTGCGCCAGGGCTACTTCAAGCGCGTGGACGGCCGCGAGAGCGGCTTCGGCTGGACAAAGGTCAAGAAGAAGCACGCCATCACCAAGTACGGGGCCATCGAGTACATCACCAAGGGCCCCAACCGCCGGCACCAAGGCGGGACGTCGTACAAGCAGTGGGGCTACGCCGGCAAGTACAAGTGCACCAAAGGCACCTGCCGCCTCGTCAAGCAGTACAAGGTCATCGTCGCGGTGCAGGAGAGCATCAGGCACTCCGGCCGCGACCGCAAGCCCAAGGGCGTCATCACCGGCTACTGCGAGGGCGTCGTCCGCTGCCCCGCCTGGGTCTCCACAACGCTCAACAAGCAAAACCAGCGCACGGCCGCCCACGTCGCGCCTGCCGACGGTGAGACGCTGCGCTCCGGGTACAAGCCACTGACCAAGAGCTTCCGCACCGAAGCCACGATCACGGCCACCACGGTCGACACCTTCCAGCACAAGGCCGGCTACAAGCCGCTTCCCGCTACAGGCGCGGCCTCGCGCAGGGCTGAGGAGACCCGTTACGAGGCGGCCTACACTCCGCTTCGGTAACCGGGGCTGCGGAACCATGCACGCCGCCCTGGGCTGGGTAGGCTCAGGGCGGCGTCCCTCTCCCTTTGGAAAGCACAGCCGACATGAGCGATACCGAGCACTACGCCGCCTCCTACTCGCCCCTCACGCCCGCGGCCGACGCCACCGGCGGTGCTGACCAGAGTGAGGAGGGCGGTGGCGCCGAAGCCCGCTTCCTACTGCGTGTGGCCTCCCTCGCCTTCCGGCTCGGCCCCGAAGGCATCGAGCTGCGGCAGATCGACCTCACCAACCGCCGCTTCACCCTTAGCGCTCCTGACCAGCCAGAGGACCGCATTCCCTTCTATGCTGTCGGCCCCGTCCCCGACGACGACGGCGAACGCCAGAACTGGGACTACACACCGCTCGCGCCGTCGCCCCCCTGGACCCACCTGGTCTGGCTGGTCCAGCAACTCGCCACCCAGCTCGACTTCTTCTCCAGCCACGGCGCCCGCCTGACGGGGATCACCGCTCCCTCCCGCTCCTGGGCCGACGTCATCGTTGAACACGGCGGCACCCAGTGGCGGGCGCGAGTCCCACTGGAGGGACGTCACGAACCCATCGAATACCCCGGAATGACCCTTGCCGAGATGTTCGGCGAGGGCCGGCACCTCCGGCTTGCCGAAGGAGAGCTGATCCCCGACGCCCTCTGACGAGAGATGAGCGGCCGGAGTGCCCAAGGCACGGATGTGGCCTCTTCGAGGCATGCCGCCCTGCTGGCTGACCGCAGCACCCGTTCAGGCGCCATCCTCCGGCGTGGGGGGCCGGGGCAAGGCAGAAGGCTGCTGAGGCCGAGCAGCCGCCCACTCGCGTCCTGATGATCCAGGAGAGAGCCGCTGCCGCAGAGCCTGTTCCGGACCCGGCGCCGCCGCCCGCTGAGCGGCAGGGGCTAGAGCGCTAGTGGAATTGTCATACCCGGGCGGTAGCTTGCCGCTATGGCTGACATCTTTGAGCTCTCACTCGTCCTGAACCTGCGGGACAGTCTGTTGGACGAAGAGGTCGCAGAGCTTCGGTGGCATCTCGGGCTGGGCGGCAAACCGGAGACTCTCCGTATTGTGATGGCGTTTCCGATCGTGGTGGAGGACGGCTACGGCGAGTTCGTCACAGAGGACCATCCTGTGCCTCTGCTGGGCCGACATGGCGAGGCCGGGAAGGTGGACGGCGCACTCGTCTCGGTGCTGCTGCGCACTGAGAGCGGGGCATGGGCCCTGACTGCTCGGCAGGAGATCCACCCCGATGAATTCGACCGCACTGGGGAGCTGCTCAGCTGGCTGGCTACTAGAGCCGATGACCGGCACCGTTCGTCGACCGGTGTGGTCCGCCTGGGCTGGATCAGGTTCTGCGAGTCGGAGCGGTTCGAGCCCTTGGCGGTTCGAGACGGTGAGGTCGTGTGGCCGTAGAGTCCCCGCTTCACCTCCTCCGATGGACAGCGGACTGAGAAATGATCACTGCGGACTTCGTGACCCGGAGCAGTGCATTTCGTCGGCAGCCCGGTATGGGCGCTGTGGCAGGTCAGATGGTCCAGTCGCGGAGCTGGCGGGCGATGCGGGCTACGCCCAGTGTCCCGGCGGCGGCGTCGCGTACCAGGGCGACGGCTGCCTTGGGCGGGTATTCGAGGCGGTGGCCGTTCAGGGCGAGGTAGGCCTCGGTGGAGTGCCAGGCGAAGGCCTCGCCCGAGTGCTCGAGGCAGGGGAGTTTCGCCAGGGTCTGGAGCAGGGCGGCGGCTTTGAGGTGGAGGGAGCCGTAGATGTCGCGTTCCATGGCGCTGGCGTTGACCCGGGCCACGGCCCCGTACAGCGGTCCGAGGTCGTCGACCTGCGGGTCGCCGTCGAGGAGCTCGGCGGCGTGCAGCAGGAAGGTGATGTCGAGCGGGTGCAGCGGTTCGGGCTGACTCACGCGGCCTGGCCCCGCTTCTGCTGCTCAAGCTCGGCGCGGGCCTGCTGCTCGGCGGCCCGCTGCTCCTGGGAGGGGTCGGTGCTGCTGGGTTCGGCGGCGAACGCGGCGCCGCTGCGCGCCATCGACTCCTTAAAGCCGTCCAGGAACCGCTGCTCGACGGCGGTTGCGCGGGCGTAGGCGGCGGAGAGGATGTACTCCTGCAGGCTCACCCCCTCCTGCTTCGCGGCGGCCGCGATCGCGGCCCGCTGCTCCGGGTCGGGGAAGCGCAGGTTCATGGCTTTGGGTTCCGTCATGGCACCAACGGTACCAGCGGTACCGTGAACAGGGGAGGCCTCTGCCGGTGGCGACGTTCGCCGGCCGCACGCTACCGGGAGGAATCTTGTCCGGGATGGTGAATGAGGTCGTGCGGCTGCAGGAACAGCAGGATCAGTTGTTGCGTGCGGACCGGGTGTCAGGCCATCCAGGTAGGCGTCGCGGTCGGCGTCGGCCAGATAGTCGGCCGACAGTAAACACCTCCGAATAGATCAACCGCCCGGTCGGACGCCTGTACGTCGTGGACATCGTCTGGCTCGGATAGCCGCCCGTGGTAACGCCCCGCCCCGGCATTTGAGCTGCCGGGGGCAGGGTCTCTCAGTGCCGCAGCCCCGGGAGCTGGGTTGCGGCAGGGGGTGCGCCTGCTGTTGAGCGGTCCGGCGGGACGATCCCCATGTCCATGCAGGTCACCGCGCTGCGTTGGTGTGGTCGGGGCGCTGACATCCCCGTTGTGGCCGCTTTCGCCCATGACCCTTGGCTGAAGTGAAGGACAAGGGAGGGGCGGGACGTGCGGCGCGCGGCGCGGCCGGGGATCCGGGCACCGCTCAACCGGTTGCGCGTCGGCCGGGCCTCCGCGCCCTCCTGCCTGCCGCGCGCCGCTCACCTGCGCAATCCGGCCAGCAGATCGTTTTACTGCCAATCACATGCAACTAGGGCGCGTCGGCGCGAGGGTGGGGCTACACAAGAGGACTGGGGGGCGGGCGTCCGCCGCCCCTCCTGAAGGCGGTCATGCTCTGGTGGGGGGTCTGGCGGTTGCTGACGATCAATGTGGCGGTGCTGCTCGCGGTCATCGTCTTCTTCCGGCTGCGCCGTCGTACGGAGGCCCGGAGCCGGCTTGACGAGAAGTTTACCGTGGTCATCGTCCTCGCCCTGGGTGTCCTCATCGCCCCGACACCGGTGGGGCAGTGGATCCTGGACTTCTTGGGCCAGCTCGCCAGCGGCATCACACAGTCCAGCCGATGAGCTCCCCCGCGCGCAAGACGCGTAAGAGGCGGCCGACCACGGCCAGGCGTGCGCCGGCGCGGCGGCGTATCCGCAGGCCGGGCAAGCGGCAGCAGCGTGCGAACGACCGGCTGATCGGGAGCGTTGTGGCTGCGGCCCTGGCCGTCACCATGGTGGTGACGATCGTCAACTGGCTGCTCGCCCACTGGTGGATCCTGATCACCCTCGGCGCACTCGCGGCTGCGGCCGGCGGCAGCTGGCTCTACCAGCAGCAGCAGAGAGCCCGGTGGGAAGCGGTCCGCGCGCAAGGTCTTCGCTACGAGCTCTCGCAGCTGGACGCCCTGCACTACTCGGGGTTCGAGGAGGCGGTGCGGGACCTGATGCGCCGCGACGGCTGCCCGAACGCGGTCCGCGTCGGGGGCGGCGGGGACCTGGGTGCGGACGTGAAGGCCACCGACCCCTACGGGCGCCGCTGGGTCATCCAGTGCAAACACCGGCGCAACGGCGCCTCTGGTTCCCCGGTGGGCACACCGGACCTTCAGGTCCTCAACGGCACCGCCCGCCAGGTCCACGGCGCCGACGTCGCGGTGATCGTGACCAACGGCCGGGTGACCGCACCTGCTGTGGCCTTCGCCAAGCAGCAGCGCCTGCATGTGGTCGACCGCCATACCCTTGCCGTGTGGGCGTCCGGCTCACGCCCGGTGTGGGAGCTCCTGCGGCCTATCCCGCCGCCCCGCAAACCAACCGCCCATTCCTGACCGGGCCGCCGACCCCGTTGCGCAGGGCGCTCTCTGGCAGGTGACGTCGCAGGCAGAGCTCCGACCTGGCCGTACAATAGAACTTGTGTCCGATGAACCGTCGCGGGTGGCTTCACGCAGAGGACCAGCGCCAGGCTGAGCTCGCTGTCCGCCGGCCTCCGCCACCGCCTCCGGACTGGGTGATCCAGCTCGGTATCGGCGAAGGGCGCCCGCCAATGGCCGTGCACGTCGGCGGATGCGGCCTCGGAGGCGGACGCACACGGGCGATCGACCGCACGCAGGCACTGCGCGCGCTCGCGGACGGCATCACCCCGTGCCCGGTGTGCAAGCCCGACCGTGACCTCGGCTACCTCGGCTGAGTCAGGCGGAGCGCGGCCTGCGGCCCCCAGTCTTCTTCGCCGGGCTCTTGGGGCTCTTGGTCGTCTTCTTGGCGGCTGGCTTCTTCGCCGTGCGTTGGGGCATGTCGTGGACGGTCGCGTCCTCGCCCCCGCTCTTGCCGCGCGATTCGCGGGCGGACTCCACGGACTGGCGCAGCGCCGCCATGAGATCGACGACCGGCGCTGCGGCTGGCTGCTCCGCTCCGGTCGGCTGGGTGCCCTTGGCCTTCTCGGCGAGCAGGTTCTGCAGGGCCTCGCGGTAGCGGTCGTGGAATCCGGTGATGTCGTCGGTGGCCATGGCTTCCATGAGATCGATGGCGGCGTCGACCTCCGAGTCGTCCACCTCGATCTCGGTGGGTTTGAAGGGGGCGGGGGAGCGGATCTCGTCGGGCCAGCGCATGGAGTGCAGCACGATTGCGTCACCTTTGATGCGCAGCAGGCCCAGGCGCTCGCGGTTGTGCCACGCGAACTTGGCTACCGCCACCTTCCCGGAGCGCTCCAGCGCCTGGCGCAGGAGGGTGTAGGGCTTGGCGGCCACCTGCCCGTCGGCCGCCAGGTAATAGCTGTCGGCGATGCGCAGCGGGTCGATGCTCTCGGCCGGCACGAACGCGACCACGTCGATCGCCTTCGCCGTGGGCAGCGGCATCTGGTCGAGGTCCTCATCAGTGACCTCGACGATCGTGTCCTTCGCGACCTCGTAGCCCCGGCCGATCTCGCTCTGGTCCAGCACCTTGCCGTCCAGCTCACACACCTTCTGGTACCGGATCCGCCCCATGTCGGCCTGGTGGTACTGATGGAAGCTGATGTTGTGGTTCTCGGTGGCCGGCAGGACCTTGATCGGAATCGTGACCAGGCCAAATGAGATGGCGCCGCTCCAGACGGGGCGTGGCATGACGACCTCCAGCAGGATGAGGAATCTAGCCTAAAACGGACACGTACATGAGGCTCAGCAGCGGTTGCGCGGGGATGCCGTTCAGGTGAGTCGGCGCGTGGCGGCCCCGGCGAGCCGCCGGATCAATGGCAAAGTCCGGATCGGCACAGCGAAAGGGCCCCCGGCGTGGCCGTCACGATCCGGCCGGGGGCTTTCGCCCGCCCAGCCGTTGGCCCGCGAGAGGATGCAGGTCAGCGTTGCTCGACGGTTCCGTGATCGTGTGTCGACCCGCACCGGCTGTTCCGACGACGAGCTGGGCCCTGGGGAGCCGGTCGGCGACACGTAGGGGCCCAGGACCTTGAGGGGCGGGTCCAGGCCGGGCTGTCGAAATGCAGGATGCCTGCCACCACGGCCCGGGCCGGGAAGACCGCCGCCCTGGTGTGAGCGAGGTTCAGGTGCTCGCTGTTCGGGGTCGTGGGTACAGCCTGACCGCGTCCGGGGGGAACTGCTCGAGGCCGATAACGTTGCTCGCGTCACCGATGGAGATCTGAATCCCCTCGATTTCACTCAAGGGAGTGATGTCGATGGTGTCGGATTGTGTCCCACGGCAGCTGATGAAGAACCGCTCAAGGCCGGGGAAGAGATCCGGGACCAGATTGAGCTGGGCGTCTGAGATCGGCAGGAGTCGGAGGTAGGTGATATTACGCATGGGGGCGGCTTGATTGAGGTCATAATCGGATATGCAGAGTTCTGTCAGATGCGGGAGTGTGGAAACTTCTTCCCATTCTTCGCTGCTGGGGGCGGTGTTGCTTACCAGCACTTCCAGTTGCTGCCATCTTGAGATCCCGGCTAGGCGGGTGCCAATCGAACCCCCCAAGGACAGTGCGGTGAGGTCCCCAGGTGCTGGCAGGCCCGTCAGGTTCGCCCAGGGCAGGCGGGTGTAGAGGGAAAGGGCGGTGAGCCCGGGCAGGGCGTCCAGTGCGTCGAAGGAGAATTCATTCGCCAAAAGTATGAGGCGCAAGCCGGTGAGTCGGAGGCCCGCAAGCTCTTCAATGTGTGTGAGTTGGGTGCATTCGGCGAGGGCGAGTTCCTTTAGGCGGTGGAATTTGCGAACGAACTTTAGATCTGTGAGCAGTTGGCCGGAGTATATTTCCAGTCTTTCGGTGTCTTCGGGTGAGAGGTGTTCCGTTATCTCGTCTGCGGTGAATGTCTGACGAAAGGCGATGTTGGTGATGGGTTGCAGGAGGCGCAGGGCGTTTCGCTGATCATGGTTGTGCACCTCAATCTTCTGAGGTAGGCGATTTCGGCGGGGCAGGATAATGTCGCGGGCGTATTGGTGGGCGTCGAAATGCTGCCAGCCGTTGAGCAGCTCAAACGGTGCTGAGTCAGGTGGCAGGGCCTGTACGAAGCGGTGGAGGAAGGCGTAGGCGTGGTCGCCGCCGATGGTGGCGGCCGTGTCGACGATGGGCCCCACCTCATCGCCCTCCAGGCCTTGGGGCCCCGGCAACAGGTCCAGGATGCCCGGCCCGAGCGCGGCAAGCACCCTCGCCTCCTCCTGGGAGCGGGGCGGCATCAGGACGCGGGCGCGCTGCTCGACCAGCCTGCGAGCATCGGGTTCGATTTCTGTGGCGTAGTACAGGCTGGCGGCCGCGAGGAGGTGGAGCCTGGGCCGGTGCTCGTTCTCGGCATCACCGCGCTTTATGAGGCGGCGTAGCAGATCAGCGCTTTCGGCCGGCCGGGCGTGGGCGACGGCCATACGTACGACGTCCTCCCACTGGTCGTCGTGGGCGTTGTTGACCAGCAGCGGGAAGTCGTGGGCTTCGATGGCGGCTTTGGCGCCGAGGTAGTCCTGGAAAGTGCGGTGTACGAAGTCGATGGTGTCCACGGTCGGCTGGCGCAGGAGTCCGCTGCGGCCGACCAGGTGGGTCAGGACCTGGTCGGCACTGCCCTGCTCGGCAACGGCCTGCATGGCGGGCAGTGCGTCGCCGATCAGGGCTCGCGCGGTGCTCCGGTCCATCTCGCTCTGGCGGTTACGGATGAGCCAGTAGGCCAGACGTTGCAGAAGCTGGATGCTCTGGTGCTCGGTGAGCTCAATGCCCTCTGGGACATCGATGCTGCGCTCGAGGTCACGGCGTACGAGCAGCATCGACAACGCTGCCTCGTAGAGCTCCATACGGCTGTGCGGCAGATGCCCGCGCCGGTCCCGGTGCAGTGCGCAGATCAGCGCACACATCAGGGGAGTGCTGGACAATTGTGACAGGTCACGCTGCGCACGAACGGTCACTTGGAGCACTGCCTCGAGGCCATGCAACTGTGAGCGTTCGGCCTCGCTGGTCGTACTGTGCCGTGCGGCGGCATGCCATCGGCGAACGAAGACTCCCGTGTCCCCAGCGCTCATGGGTCGCACCGACAGTTCGGTGAAACGCGACGAGGCCAACCAGCCTTCCGGCGCAGCGGACGGCCGTGTCGTGACCACGAAATGCGCGTCACTGTAAGCCGCCAGGAGCCGCTCGAGCCAGCCCCGTGTGGCACTGCGCTGCTCTTGGGGCACTTCGTCGATGCCGTCGACGAGGACGAGCGCCTCACCCTTGGCGAGCACGCCATCGGCCCAGCCCTCAGGCTGTGAGGCGGCCAGCGGCGTCCCGACCGCAGACAAGAAATCATGCGGCTCGGGAAGGGGCCCACGCCTCACCAGCGTCCGCAACGGCAGGACGAACGGAATCTGCCCCCGCCAGTCCGCCAGTTCATCCGGCAGCTCATCGCGCGCCGCCGCGACGGCCAGCCACTGCAGCAGCGTCGTCTTCCCACTGCCGGCGAGCCCCCGCAAAAGCACCCGCCGGCAGGCAGCCAGCGCATGCTCGGCACGCTTCAGCACGACGGACGGCCGGACCGCCTCCTCGCTGTGCGCAGGCCAGCCCTCCGACCGCTCCGCCAGTTCCAAACTCAAGTACGCCGCGTCCATCGGCCAACGCGCGCGCTCCGGCCGGCTCAGGTCCAGCCCCACGACGGTCAGCTGAGAATGCCGCTCCGCCACGTAGCGGAGGTAGCGCTCCTGGAACGAAGGCTGAACCGCCGGCCGCCGTAGCCGGCGAGCCGTGCTGATTCGGTAGTCCTCACGCCTCTGCGGTAAGACCTCGGCGGCATGACGTAGCGCCAGCAACGGCTCCACATCCGTACCCAGCACCCTCGCCAGGCTCACCAGCGTGGCCTCGGAGGGCACCTTCTGCCCGTTCAGCGCCTGGCTGACCGTAGTCCGCCCCAGCCCCGTCCGCTGCTGCAACCCACCCATCTGCAGACCCCGCTGGGCCCTGAGCGTGCGTAACCGCAGTGCGAGCTCCGCCAACGGGTCCTCGTGCACCTCCCCCATGTCCTGCTTCTCCGTCTCTCGCGTGACCGTCTTCATTCATCTTTGTTCGGCCTGAACCCCGGTGAACACCAGAACCGCGAAATTCGTCGAAGTCGTCGTCAATCACTTCGGGAGAAGGCATGAACACCTCACCCAGCCACCTGATGCTCCTGGTCCTGTCCTTGGCAGTCGTCGCGCTCTTCTGCACGCTCGTGGGAGCGGCCGCCGGATTCCTTGCACGCCTCGACGGAGCCACCTATGCCACCGCCATGCTGCGCGGCGCCGTGGCCTTCGGGGCCAGTGGCACCCTGTCCCTGGCGCTGCTGACGTTCGTCATCACGGCGCTGTGAGCCGACCGACGCTTCGCCGCACCCCTGACGCGTGGCGTCTGCAGTCCACGGCGTCGGGCGAACCCGACCACGGCTCAGGCTCGGCGCCGCTGCGGGCCGCAGGGCTCACTCCCAGTCGAAGCAGACGTACGGCACCGGGTCTGAATTCTTCTCTTCTCAACGACCCCTCTCAGAGAAGTAGTCGCCGCGCCGCAGACCCCTTGACCAGCGCCGTGACCTGCGACTCCGCCACCCCCGCCACGGACGTTGAGGCGCCTTGTGAAGCGCCCTCTAAGGCCAATACCGCTGATTTAAGCGGGTTTCCGGCGTCTGCTGGTTGGTTTGGTGGGTGGCACCAGTGTGACGGTGGGGACCGGTGGTGGGGGTGGGTT
>NZ_JBSGYQ010000114.1:0-11898 GCF_053610585.1 Streptomyces sp. NPDC054887
TCGTTGCTCCCCGGGGCCCCTTCGCGTACGCCCGCGGACTAGCCGAGGGGCAGGCCCGTGCTGGGCAGCGAGCCGGTCGGCAGGCCGCCGCCGGTGGGCAGCGCGTCGGCGGCCGGCAGGCCGCCGCCCGCGGTCTTGGTGGTGTCGCCGAGGACCTCACCGGCACTGCCGGCGACGTCACCGGCCGCCTTCTGCGCGGCCGGGGTGGCGGTCTTGCCGGCCTTGCCCACGGTCTTGCCGGCGGCCGGGACGGCCTTCTTGACGGCCTTGCTGCCGGTGTCGCCCGCAGTCTTGGAGCCCTTCTGCGCCGCGCTGTCGACGGAGTCGCCGAGACCGGCGCCGTCCAGGGCGGTCAGGCCGCCCAGGTTGGGGGCGGCGGGCAGGTCAGCGGCGCTCGCGGAGCCGGCCGCACCGACCACGGGGGCTGCGCCGGCCGCGATGAGGAGAGCGGCGCGGGCGATCCGACGGGTCAGGGGGAGAGACATGGTGCTCCTTAGACGGGAAGAGTCGAGACGGTCTGTCCGACGATCAGACGCCGTGACAACCGCTCGGAGGGCGGGGGAGGTTGCGGTGCACCAAGGTAAAGAGTTTGCAATGCGTCGCATTATCGGCTCCGGATGAACCCGGGCAAACGGACCGCCCCCGGAGCGGGCGTCCGAGGGCGGTTTCCCTTTGTTCTCCGGGAAATCCGGGAGCGGAGGGGTGACGGCCCGCAGGTGCGTGCGCAACCCCGTCCGGGCACACCCCGCTTACTGCTTCCGAGTGATCGTCCGCACTACTGCGCGGTGGTGATCCGGACCTCTCCCGAGCCGTTCCGGGCGTCCTCGGAGTGCCAGGTCCGCCGCACGTCCCCGGTCGTCCACACGCGGCCGGCGTAGGCGACCCGCTCGATACGGAGCTCCGCGGCGTGCGCCACGGCCCAGTGCGCCAGTTCCCAGCCGCGCCGGTCCCCGGCGGCGCCGCGTACTCCCGCGGCCCGGGCGGGTACGGGCACGGTCACCGTGGCCGCTGCGGGGGCGCCGCCCAGCTTCGCCGCGGCGCCGGCCGCGGCGGCCGTGTCCGATGCGCCCGAAGTGCCCGCCGCGTCCGGGGACCCGGCGGCCCCCGCCTCGGGCAGTACGTCCGGCCCGAAGTCCCGTACCAGCGCGGCCCGCACGTCGGCGGGCCTGCCCGGCTGCGCGTCGCGGGGACCCGTGCAGGTCAGGGAGGCGGGCGTGCGTCCGGTGAGGGCGGCGGCCAGCAGCGCCGCGTCCGGCTCGTGCTTCGCGTACGCCTGCGGGAAACCGCTGCGCTGCACGCGCTGGGCGGCCACCGTCAGCGGCAGCCGCGAGTAGCCGGGCACCTTCTCCAGGTGCTCGTAGAACTTCCCGGCCGAGTAACCGGCGTCGAGGATCTGCTTCGGGGTGCCCCAGCCCTGCGAGGGACGCTGCTGGAAGAGCCCGAGCGAGTCCCGGTCGCCGTACGTGATGTTGCGCAGCGCCGACTCCTGGAGCGCGGTCGCCAGCGCGATCGTCACGGCCCGCTCCGGCAGCCCGCGCGAGGTGCCCACCGCGGAGATCGTCGCGGCGTTCACAGCCTGCTCGGGACTGAGCTCGTACGTCGCCCCGTCGCCCTCGGCGGAGCGCACGGTGCAGCGCGGCGCGCCCGCGCCGCCGGTCACGTACTGCGCCACCAGGTATCCGGCCAGCGCGAGCAGCACGGCGACGCCCGCCGCGATGCGCAGGACGCGGCCGCGAGTGACGGAAGAGGTGGGCTCAGGCACGCTGCCTAAGGTACTGGAGGCGGTTTCGGCGCCCGCCGGGGGACGACCCGGCGTGCTCCGGCCACCGCCGGTTAGGCTCGGGGCCATGGCTGAATCTCCGCTTGACCTCTTCCTTGACGCGCCCGCGCTGACCGCCCGGCTCATCGACTTCCCGTCGGTCAGCGGCAACGAGAAGGCGCTCGCCGACGCCATCGAGGAGGCGCTGCGCGCCCTGCCGCACCTCACCGTCGACCGCCACGGCAACAACGTGGTGGCCCGGACGCATCTGGGGCGCGCCGAGCGGGTCGTCCTGGCCGGGCACATCGACACCGTCCCGATCGCGGACAACGTGCCGTCCAGGCTCGACGAGAACGGCGTCCTGTGGGGCTGCGGCACGAGCGACATGAAGTCCGGGGTGGCCGTCCAGCTGCGCATCGCCGCGACCGTCCCCGCACCCAACCGGGACCTGACCTTCGTCTTCTACGACAACGAAGAGGTCGCCGCGCACCTGAACGGCCTGGGGCACATCGCCGACGCCCACCCCGACTGGCTGGAGGGCGACTTCGCCGTACTCCTCGAACCGTCCGACGGACAGGTCGAGGGCGGCTGCCAGGGCACGCTGCGGGTACTGCTGCGCACGGCCGGGGAGCGGGCCCACTCGGCCCGGAGCTGGATGGGGTCCAACGCGATCCACACGGCCGCGCCGATCCTGGCCAGGCTGGCGGCGTACGAGCCGAGGCGGCCGGTGATCGACGGGCTGGAGTACCGCGAGGGCCTGAACGCCGTCGCCGTCGAGGGCGGCGTCGCCGGCAACGTCATCCCCGACGCGTGCACGGTGACGGTCAACTTCCGGTACGCGCCCGACCGCACCGAGGAGGAGGCCCTCGCGCACGTGCGCGAGGTCTTCGCGGACTGCGACATCGCCGAGTTCGTCGTGGACGACCACTCGGGGGCGGCGCTGCCCGGCCTCTCGCACCCGGCCGCCGCGGCGTTCATGGCGGCGGTGGGCGGCACCGCGCAACCCAAGTTCGGCTGGACGGACGTCTCGCGCTTCAGCGCGCTCGGCGTTCCCGCGGTCAACTACGGCCCCGGCGACCCGATCTTCGCGCACAAGCGCGACGAGCACGTGGCCGTCGAGCGGATCACGCACTGCGAGGAGCGACTTCGCGCCTGGCTGACTGCCTGACTTTCACTGTTCGTCACGTGTGTGGACCTACGCTGACCGGACAATGTTCGGCAGCGGAGGGAGTACGGCATGGCGATTCCTGAAGAGGGGCGAGTCCCGGAAGAGCAGCGTCTGGGGCCGGTGGTGCGCCGTGGCGATCAGATTCAGCCGGGCACGACCGACCAGCGACTGCTGGACTCGGACGGTGACACCGGGTGGGTCCACACCGACCCGTGGCGGGTCATGCGCATGCAGGCCGAGCTGGTGGACGGCTTCGGCGCCCTCGCCGAACTGCCGCCGGCCATCAGCGTGTTCGGCTCGGCCCGCACACCGGCCGGTACGCCCGACTACGAGGCGGGCGTGCAGATCGGCAGGGCGCTCGCCGAAGCCGGGTTCGCGGTGATCACGGGCGGCGGTCCCGGCGCGATGGAGGCGGCGAACAAGGGCGCGCGGGACGCCCGGGGCATCTCGGTCGGCCTCGGCATCGAGCTGCCCTACGAGCAGGGCATCAACCCGCACGTCGACATCGGCGTCAACTTCCGCTACTTCTTCGTGCGCAAGATCATGTTCGTGAAGTACGCGCACGGCTTCGTGGTCCTGCCGGGCGGACTCGGCACGCTGGACGAGCTCTTCGAGGCCCTCACGCTCGTCCAGACCCGCAAGGTCACGCGCTTCCCGATCGTGCTCTTCGGCTCGGCCTACTGGGGCGGCCTGGTCGACTGGCTGCGCGACACGGTGATCGCGCAGGGGAAGGCGTCGGAGAAGGACCTGCTGCTGTTCCACGTGACGGACAGCGTGGACGAGGCGGTGGCCCTGGTGTCGAAGGAGTCGGAGAGGTAGGCGGGCAGCCGCTGCGCGGGCGCCCCCGCGCAGCGGCGCCCCTCCCCGCCACCGTCCGCCGCGTACCTCTCAGGCCAGCCCGCGCCGCGCCACAGCCGGCGGGCGGTGCCCCGCGATGGACGCCACCATGTCGAGCACCTGCCGGGTCTCGGCGACCTCGTGGACCCGGTAGACCCGCGCCCCCAGCCACGCCGACACCGCCGTCGTGGCGAGCGTGCCGACCACGCGTTCCTTCACCGGCCGGTCGAGCGTCTCGCCCACGAAGTCCTTGTTGGAGAGCGAGACCAGCACCGGCCACCCCGTCCCGACCATCTCCCCGAGCCGCCGCGTGGCCTCCAGGCTGTGCCGGGTGTTCTTCCCGAAGTCGTGCCCCGGGTCGATCAGGATCGCGTCGCGCCGTACGCCCAGGCCCTGCGCGCGCTCCGCGAGCCCTACGGTCACGTCGAGGATGTCGGCCATCACGTCGTCGTACGCGACCCGGTGCGGGCGCGTCCGCGGCTGCGCGCCGCCGGCGTGCGTGCACACCAGGCCCACGTCGTGCCGGGCGGCCACCTCGGCCAGCCGCGGGTCGACGCCGCCCCACGCGTCGTTCAGCAGGTCCGCCCCCGCCTCGCAGACCGCCTCGCCGACCTCGTGCCGCCACGTGTCGACGCTGATCACCACGTCCGGGTACCGCCGGCGCACCTCGGCCACGAAGCCGACCGTGCGCCGCGCCTCCTCGTCCGCGCTCACCTCTTCGCCCGGTCCGGCCTT
The DNA here is from genome assembly GCF_053610585.1 of Streptomyces sp. NPDC054887. NCBI lineage: Bacteria > Bacillati > Actinomycetota > Actinomycetes > Kitasatosporales > Streptomycetaceae > Streptomyces > Streptomyces sp. NPDC054887. Next base: position 4,500 of record NZ_JBSGYQ010000114.1, read on the forward strand.
CACGCCGCCGATGTCGATGATGGCCGCGCCCTCCGACACGGCCTGCTCGACGCGGGCGAGCGCGGGCTCGTCGCGGAACGTCGCACCCTGGTCGTAGAACGAATCAGGGGTCCGGTTCACGATCGCCATGATCACCGGCTCGTGCGCTGCGAACTCGCGCCGTCCCAGCCTGAGCACCGTGTTTCCTCCTCGCGTCGGTCGCCTGCGACCTTAACTGTCAGTGGCGCATGGCACGATCGGGACCGGACAGTTTCCGCTTCGCGTGTGGCCCGGGGAGACGCTCGTGTTCTTGTTCTTGGTGGTGGCGATGGTCGTCGTGGTCGCCGCGGTCACCCTCGCCGTGGTCGGCGGGGGCGACGACAGCGGCGGCGTGCTGCCGGAGGCCGCGCCCGACCGGCTGGTGGATCCGCTGCCCGCGACACGCCCGGTGGGGCGTGCCGATGTGGAGGCGCTGCGGCTGCCCCTGGCCCCGCGCGGTTACCGGATGGGCGAGGTCGACGACGTGCTCGGCCGCCTCGGCGCGGAGCTGGCCGAGCGCGACGCCCGCATCGCGGAGCTGGAGGCCGCGCTGGCCGGCGTCCAGGCCAGAGCCGTCGGCGGCGCGAACCTCTTCAAGGACGCGCCGCCGCGCGACGCGCCGCACGAGGGGCCGAGGCCGTGATCGGCGGAGCCGAGCCGGGCCCGGACGGCCGCCTGCGCTGCCCCTGGGGCCTGTCCACCGAGGAGTACGTGGCGTATCACGACGCGGAGTGGGGCCGCCCGGTCCACGGCGACGACGCCCTGTACGAACGGCTGTGCCTGGAGGCGTTCCAGTCCGGACTCTCCTGGCTGACGATCCTGCGCCGCCGGGAGGGCTTCCGGGCCGCCTTCGCCGGTTTCCGTATCGCGTCGGTGGCCGCCTTCACCGACGAGGACGCCGCGCGCCTGCTCGCCGACCCGGGGATCATCCGCAACCGCGCCAAGATCGAGGCGACCCTCGCCAACGCCAGGACGCTCGCCGGCTGGCGGGCCGGCGAGCTGGACGACCTGATCTGGTCGTACGCCCCCGACCCCGCGACGCGCCCGGCGCCGCAGACGTTCTCGGACGTTCCCGCGACCACCCCGGAGTCCGTCGCCCTGTCCAAGGCGCTCAAGAAGCGGGGCATACGTTTCGTCGGCCCGACCACGGCCTACGCCCTGATGCAGGCGTGCGGCCTGGTCGACGACCACCTCGCCGGGTGCGTCGCGCGGGGCGCTGGCTCCTAGGGGCCCTCAGCGCCCCAGGTAGCGCGGCTTCTCCTTGGCGATGAACGCCTGGACCGCGATGGAGTGGTCCTCCGACGCGCCCGCCCTGGTCTGGAGTTCGTCCTCCTTCTCCAGGGTCTCGCTCAGCGTGTGGCCCGCGCCGTACGCCATGGACTCCTTGAGCGCGGCGTACGCGAGCGTGGGGCCGTCGGCCAGGGCGCGCGCCACGGCGGCGGCCTCGGCGGCCAGGTCCGCCGCGGGCACCACCTTGTTCGCGATGCCCAGGTCGCGGGCCTCCTGGGCGGTGATCGAGCGGGGGAAAAGCAGCAGGTCACTGGCGCGGCTCTGGCCGATGAGGCGCGGCAGCGTCCACGAGACGCCCGAGTCGGCGGTGAGGGCGACCCCCGCGAAAGAGGTGTTGAAGGAGGCCGTGTCCGCCACGACCCGGTAGTCGGCGGCGAAGGCGAAGCCCGCGCCCGCGCCCGCCGCGACGCCGTTCACCCCGGCGACGACCGGCTTCGGCATCTCGGTCAGGGCCCGCACGACGGGGTTGTAGTGCTCGCGCACCGTGCTCATGGTCCGGCCGGAGCCGCTCTCGCGGTCGGCGGCGAGCGAGGCGATGTGCTCCTTGAGGTCCTGGCCCACGCAGAAGGCCCGGCCGGTGGCGGTGAGCAGGACGGCCCGTACCGCCTGGTCGGCGGCGGCGGCCTGCACCGCGTCCCGCAGGGCGACCTTGGCCTCGGTGTTCATGGCGTTCATGGCGTCGGGACGATTGATCGTGATCGTCGCGAGTCCGTCGGTCACCTCGTAGAGCACGGTGTCGGCCATCGGTGTGTCCCCTTTTGCGGCGCGGGTGGGCATGTCCTGATCAGCATGGCGGAGATCACCGGGGCTGCACATGTGACCTGCGTCTAACAATGTGAGGTCGCCGGACGGCCGTGGGCGGCGAAGTATCGCAGGCGGACCGCCGAATTGGGTGGTTTTGAGAGAGCGCGTTGCGCAAGCGATGCGGAGCGATGTTGGTCATTGGGTCCTGCGATGCGGGATAATGACCTGGAAGCAATGTGTTCGATGCCGGTGACACAGCTGCCCGACTCGGGGCCGCCGGCTGCGATGAGCTGGTTTCAGGAAGGGGAACGAGCATGGCGGCCATGAAGCCGCGAACGGGCGACGGCCCGCTCGAGGTGACCAAGGAGGGGCGGGGCATCGTCATGCGCGTTCCGCTCGAAGGCGGCGGACGACTTGTCGTCGAGCTGACTCCGGATGAGGCCGATGCGCTCGGCGACGCTCTGAAGAAGGTCGTCGGCTGACGCGGAAGCGCCCGAACTTTTCACTGCCCCGGTACGCCGCAAGCGTGCCGGGGCAGTGCTGTGTGCGGGGCCGGTTCGGGCGGGGCGACGGCGGGGCGGCTCAGCCGCGGCGTACCGCGCAGAGCAGGCCGTCGCCCACCGGGAGCAGCGTCGGCAGGAGCCGGCGGCTCTCGCGCACCGCGCGCAGCAGCTCCCGCAGGCGCAGCACTTCGGCGGGCTGCGCCGCCGAGTCGACGGTGCGGCCGTCCGCGAAGACGCCCTCGAACACGACGATGCCGCCGGGCCGCAGCAGGCGCAACGATTCAGCGAGATAGTCCATGCTCTCGAGGCGGTCGCCGTCGCAGAACACCAGGTCGTACCCGCCGTCGGCGAGGCGGGGGAGGACGTCGAGCGCGGGCCCGGGGATGAAGCGCGAGCGGTTCGCCGCGTAGCCGGCCGCACGGAACGCCTCGCGGGCGAACTGCTGCCACTCCGGCTCCGGGTCCACGGTGGTCAGTACGCCGTCGGGCCGCATGCCGTTGAGCAGATAGATGCCCGAAACGCCGGTGCCCGTACCGATTTCGGCCACCGCCTTGGCGTCCGCGGTGGCGGCGAGGAGCCGCAGCGCGGCCCCCGTCCCGGGCGACACCGCGCGCAGTCCTGCCTCCCGGGCCCGATCGCGCGCCCAGTGCAGGGCTTCGTCCTCGGCGACATAGGCGTCGGCGAACGCCCAGTTCGTCTGCCGGTTGGCGGTAATGGCCCTCTCCTGTCCCCGTAGTTGGCGCAACCGTGACTGTATCCGCTGGCGTCGGGAACCCGCAGATGGGACCGGGCGTTGTAGAGAGCGGGGGGAGACATGGATCAGGACCGCATGCGGGTTCCAAATTCACGTAAAGACGCTTATCCGGAGCTAACGGGCGAGGTGGCTATGGTAGGGGCTCCACTGGACACCACCAGAGCCGATAGGGGAGGTGCGGCTGCGCCTGTGGATCGGGGAGGAGTGCTGCGGCGCTTTCTCAGGTCGGCGGGTGAGCCGAAATCCGTGACCGACATTGCTGACCGCGCGCCTTCCACTCATTCCGCACAGACCGCGACCTTCGCCTCCGATGCGGAATCCCAGGCGTGGACTCCGCCCACCTGGGAGGAGATCGTCAGCACGCACAGTGGTCGCGTGTACCGACTCGCCTACCGCCTGACCGGCAATCAGCACGACGCCGAGGACCTCACCCAGGAGGTGTTCGTCCGCGTCTTCCGTTCGCTCTCGACGTACACGCCCGGCACCTTCGAGGGCTGGCTGCACCGCATCACGACGAACCTGTTCCTGGACATGGTCCGCCGCAAGCAGCGCATCCGCTTCGACGCGCTCGGCGACGACGCGGCCGAGCGGCTGCCGAGCCGTGAGCCGTCCCCGCAGCAGGTCTTCAACGACACCCACTTCGACGCGGACGTGCAGCAGGCGCTGGACACCCTCGCGCCCGAGTTCCGTGCCGCGGTCGTGCTCTGCGACATCGAGGGCCTGTCGTACGAGGAGATCGCCGCGACGCTCGGCGTCAAGCTCGGGACCGTACGCAGCCGGATCCACCGGGGCCGCTCCCACCTGCGCAAGGCCCTCAAGCACCGGTCTCCCGCGGCACGTGCCGAGCAGCGCTCGTTCGCGAGCGTGGGCACGGGTGCGGCCGCGGTGGGCGGAGAGGGCGGAGCCGAGTGAGTGGCATCCGACCCACCGACGCCGAGCAGCACCTCGGGGACCGGCTGGCCGCCCTGGTGGACGGTGAGCTGAGCCATGACGTCCGCGAGCGCGTCCTGTCCCACCTGGCGACCTGCGCCAAGTGCAAGGCCGAGGCCGACGCACAGCGCCGCCTGAAGAACGTCTTCTCCACCGCCGCGCCGCCGCCGCCGTCCGAGGGCCTGCTCGCCCGGCTCCAGGGGCTGCCCGGCGGCGGCCCCGGGGGCGACGACGGCGACGACTCCAGACCGTTCGGACAGGGCGGCTTCGGGCAGGGCGTCTTCGGCGCGGGGACTCCGGGAGGAAGACCCGGCCGTCGGGGCGGCTTCGACTTCGGTTACGCCCCGGCCCGCGGGCACACGGGCGTGCTGCCCGGCGCCGCGCCCAGCCGCGGTTTCCGGATCCATGACGTGGGCCGTGCGGAGGCCGAGCGGTCCGGCGGACGCGGCAGGCGGCTCGCCTTCGCGGCCGCCAGCGCGGTGTCGCTCGCCGCGTTCGCCCTCGGCGGCGCCATGCCGGCGGGTTCCGCCGGTGAGACGACCGCGCGGGGCGGCTCCGGCAACAGCGTCACGCCGCCGCGCGTGGCGGGCCCGAGCGGCGCCGCGGACACCACCCGACGCCGTACGGCGGGCAGCGCTCCGGTCGCCGCGAGCGCCGTCGCGGGCGCCGGGACGAACGACGCCGTGCCGTCGCGGCTCTTCGGCACGGGCACCGGGCAGGGCGGCGCGCAGGGGCTCGCCCTGACGCAGCCCTTCTCCGCCCCCGCGTTCACGGCCGAGGCCCCGTTGCCGCTGATCCGCCGGTCGGGGTCCGCCCTGTCCCTCGCGTACGACCCGGGTCACCGCCCGTCGGTGAGTGCCGCGCCGTCACTCGCTCCCTTGGCTCCCGGGCTGCCCGTTTCCCCCTGAGGCTGGTTGAATCTCGGCAGGGGTGCCCCGCAGGGGGCACGGACAGCGAACGTGCACCGCCCTGCGGGCGTGCTCGTGGGGTTGCGGGGAGAGCATGAACGAGGGCACGCCCACCGGTCCGAAGGCGAAGTGGTGGAGCCGGCCCGCGCCGCTGCACGGGGCGCCGGAGCAGGACGAGGTTCCGCCGGCCCCGGCTTCCGAGGGGGAGCACGCGGCGGCCGGGACCGCCGAGCGACAGCCGGCGGACGGCCCTGCGGTGGTGAGCACCACAGGGCGCGCGGGGACCGCTGCGCCGGTGGACACCACCGGGCGGGCCGGAACCACGGCGCCGGCCGGCACCGCCGAGCGGGTGGGGCCCACGGCCGTGGTGGACACGACCAAGCCGGTGGAGGCTGCCGGGCCGGTCGGCACCACCGGGCCGGTCGGCACCACCGGGCCGGTGGGGACCACCGCGCCGGTAAGCACAGCCGAACCGGTGGGGACCACGGCGCCCGTGGATGCCGCCGAGCGGGTGGCGGTTGTATCCGTGCCGCCGCAGCCAGTCGACGCCGAGCCCGTCGCCCGGCAGCCGCTGCACGCGCCCGATCCGTACGCCACCCCGCCCTACGGCGGCCCGGGCCCCTGGGCTCCCGCGCCGCCCGTGCAGCGGCCGGTGCCGACCCCGCCGCAGGGCACGTTCGTACCGCCCGGAGCGCCCGGAGCGCCCGTACCGCCCGGAGCGGCCGGAGGGCAGGCGATGAACGGGGCCGGTGTGCCCATGGCTCCGTCACACCAGCACCAGCACCAGCAGCCCCAGTCCCCGCAGCACCCCCACCCCCGGAACGATCACCAGCCGCACCACCAGCCCCAGTCCGGCCACCCCCAGCCCGGCCACTCCCAGCCGACCTCCCAGTGGCTTCAGTACGACCCCTGGGGCGCTCCTCAGCAGCCGCTGACCCATCCCGGCGACCCGGCGGGCGGCGGACGGCCGAAGAAGGCCCGCCGCGGCAGCACGCTCGTCGGGGCGCTGCTGATCGCCCTGGTCGCCGGCGGCATCGGCGGCGGCATCGGTTCGTACGCCGAACGCAACGGCGGCATCACCCGCGTCGAACTGCCCCAGGCCGCGCCCGCGAACGGCAAGGGCCGCGCTCCCGACAGCATCGCGGGCATCGCGGCCAGCGCCCTGCCCAGCGTCGTCACCCTGCACGTCAGCGGAGTGGGCGAGCAGGGCACGGGCACCGGGTTCGTACTCGACGCCAAGGGCCACATCCTCACCAACGACCACGTCGTGGAGCCCGCCGGGTCCGACGGCACGATCAACATCACCTTCAGCGGCGGCCAGACCGCGAAGGCGAAACTCGTCGGCAAGGACAGCGGCTACGACCTCGCGGTCGTCCGGGTCCTGGGGGTCGACGGGCTCAAGCCGCTGCCCCTGGGCAACTCCGACGACGTGCAGGTCGGTGACCCGGTGGTGGCCATCGGCGCCCCCTTCGACCTCCAGAACACCGTCACCTCCGGCATCATCAGCGCCAAGGAGCGCCCCATCACGGCGGGCGGCGAGAAGGGCGACGGCAGCGACGTCAGCTACGTCAACGCCCTCCAGACCGACGCCCCGATAAACCCCGGCAACTCCGGCGGCCCCCTGGTGGATGCCCAGGCCCGCGTCATCGGCATCAACAGCGCCATACGCGCGGCCGACAACAGCGCGGGCCTCGAAGGCAGCCAGGGCGGCAGCATCGGCCTGGGCTTCGCCATCCCCATCAACCAGGGCAAGCGCGTCGCCGAGGAACTCATCAACACCGGCAGGGCGACCCACCCGGTCATCGGGGTCACGCTCGACATGAAGTACACCGGCGACGGGGCCCGCGTCGGCACGAAGGGCGCCGACGGCCCGGCGGTGACACCCGACGGGCCCGGCGCCCGTGCCGGCATCCGGCCCCGCGACGTCATCACCGAGGTGGACGGCCAGAAGGTGCACAACGGCCAGGAGCTGATCGTCAGGATCCGCGCCCACCGCCCCGGCGACCGGCTGGAGCTGACCGTGGTGCGCTCGGGCCGGGAGCGCACGGTCACGGTGACGCTGGGATCGGCCGACAGCGACTGAGGCACGCGATCCCCGGCCCGGGCGGGCAGGGGCCGCGTACCGCGACGGGGACCCGGGCGGGGGGCCCGGTCGCCCGGGGTGCGCGCCCCTGTGGGGGGAAGGTTCCCTCCCGACCGAGTGGGCGGGGACCCTGGGCCCGGCCCCGACCCGTGCGCAGCCCGCGGCGGGG
>NZ_JBSGYQ010000115.1:0-11859 GCF_053610585.1 Streptomyces sp. NPDC054887
TCCCGTCGGGCCCCCGCCCCCCGCCCCCCCCCACCCCGCGCCCCCCGGGCGGCCCCGGGGGGCGGGTGTGGTCCGCCGCGCGGGGGGCGCAGGCGGACCACACCCCGTTTCGCGGCAGGCTCCGGATCAGCAGCCGCCGCAGTTGTAGAACGTGACGTCCCAGTGGTTGCCCTCGTCGGCGTAGACGTTGCCGGCGCCGGATTTCCACTGCGGGGCGCCGTCACCCCGCACACCGATGTAGGTGAAGGTGTTCTTCACGTAGTTTCCGAGGCATGAAGTCGAGCTTGTAGCCGTTCCAGTGCGAGTACGTGCCGGAGGCGTGGCCGGCCTCGGTGCCGCCGGTGATGTTGAGGGCGCAGCCACTGGCGCTCTTGAGGGTCTGGGCGCCCTGGGCGGTCGCGAGGTTGAGCTGCTCGAAGGAGGTGCAGGTGGAGTTGTTGCGGTCGGAGCAGCCGCCCGACGAGGACCAGGTGATGCCGGAGCCGCGGAACATCGAGGTGGCCGTCGAGTGGCTGATCTTGGTGACCGCATGTGCCTCGGTCGTACCGCCGAGGACACCCACGCCCGGTGCGAAAAGCACGCCGAGTACGAGCGTGAGGGCGGTCAGCACCACACGTACCGTGCTTCGGCGGGGGCGGCCTGTGGCCCGGCTGCCGGTGGTGAGCTGTGGGGAAAGGAGCTGTGGAGACTTCATGGGCTTCCTCCTGGTGCGGATCTCGCCGGACGGGGGCGGCGCTGTACCGAGGTGTCGCGTGGTCTACCCGCGTCGACTTCCGGGCGCGGAGGGCCTTTGGCAGCTGCGGGCCGGAGGAGTTCAGACGGCGGACCGGAAGGCCGGCAGGTATCCGCCGGAGTGACCCGTGGCGGTGGGGTGGTAGCTGTTGGAGACGGGCACCGAGAGGCTGTGCAACCAGGCGTCGCCCGAGCAGATCTCGTGGTTGGTGAACTCGTCCACGACGCTGGAGTACGAGAATCCCGCGTCGGCGGCCTGCTTCGCGAGCATGCCGTTGAGGGCGTCGCTGCCCCGGTTGATCGCCGCGCGCTCGGTTTCGCTCAGGCCGGCGATGCAGCTGCCGCTCAGCCGGTAGAAGCGCGGGTAGCCCAGTACGACGACATGAGCCTGGGGCGCCCTACTGCGGATGGTGCTGTAGAGGGACGAGAGGCTTCCGGGCAGAGTGCTGTTGACCTGGGTGATCGCACTGTTCACCGCGTTGACGCAGGTTGTCTCGCTTTGCAGGACGCAGGTCTGCATGACGTTCGCGAAACCGACGTCGTTTCCGCCGGCGGTGACGCTGACCAGCGTCGTGGAGCTGGTGAGCGGGGTCAGCTGACTGCTTTTCACCGTGCTGGTCGTGGCTCCCGAACAGGCGGTGAAAGAGAACGACGCCGGGGCGTTGGCCGCCGCCCACAGGGACGGGTAGGCCCTGCTGCTGCGTTGGCAGCTGCCGCTGTCGGACAGGTAGCTTCCGGCGCCCACTCCCGAGGAGTAGGAGTCGCCGAGTGCGACGTAGCGTTCCTCGGCCGCCGTGGCGGCAGCGGCGTGCCCGCCGGTTCCGAGGGCGGCGGCCACCGCCAGCAGGACGGGTAAAACCCACCTCAGTCTAGACAAGTACATGACAACTTCTTCCCGGAGTATTGCGGTGAACAGGAGTTGTTGAAGCGTCACACTTGTAGCAGTGATCGGAGCACTCGCGATAGGCGCGTGAAACGGTTTGTTTCTGATCGCTCCGCCGAGGAGTGCTCGGTCACCGACGGAGCGCGGGACTGTCCGCAGCGACGTCACCTCCCGTCGCTGCGGACAGTGTTCGACCGCCGCTGATCCTTCGTCCCGCACCGCGGAGCGCTACTGGCGCCGACTTCTACCGCGCCGCAGGCCGGGTCGCCTCAGTTGTCCAGGCCGCCACCGGCATCGCCGAGTCCGCCGCCGGCGTCCTCCGCCCCGCCTCCGCCCGGGACGCCGGCGTCCGCCCCGGTGTCCTCGCCGCCGTCCGCTCCGGCACTGTCCGCGACGTCACCGCCGTCCTCGGCACCGGGATCGGCGCCGGCATCCGCGTCACCCCCCGCTCCGCCGTTCTGCTGGGCTCCGTTCGCAACGTCGTCGCCGCCCGCGCCGGCACCGATACGGGCGCCCACCGCCGCGAGTGCCGTGGTGACCGGCTGGAAGAACGTCTCACCTCCCGCCGTGCAGTCACCGCTGCCGCCGGACGTGAGGCCGATCGCGCTGCCGTCCGCCGTGAAGAGCGCGCCGCCGCTGTCCCCCGGCTCGGCGCACACGTTCGTCTGGACGAGGCCCGTCACCGTGCCCTCCGGATAGTTCACCGTCGCGTCGAGGCCGGTGACCTGGCCATCGCTGAGCCCGGTCGTACTGCCCATCCGTATGACGTTCTGGCCCACGGCCGCGTCGGCGGCCCGGTCGATCGCCACCCTCTGTCCGTCGCCGGTGTCGACCTCGCTCGGAGCCTCGGTGGCGGGGTCGTCGTACGTCACGAGCGCGAAGTCGCCCGCGCCTGGGAACACCGCTTCCCGGACCGTGCCGATCGGCCCGCCTCCGGCCTGCTCCGACCACTGCTCGGCCGCCACACCGCAGTGTCCCGCGGTCAGGAATCCCGGACTGCCGTCCTGCGTGGTCACGTTGAAGCCGAGCGAGCAGCGCGCTCCGCCGCCGAAGATGGCGTCGCCGCCTTCGAGGAACGTCCTGAACTCGCCCCCGGACTTCTCTATCCGCGCCATACCCGGACCGAGGTTCCGCACCGCCGACTCGAGCTTGTCCCAGCGCTCGCCGGTGACGGTTCGGTCGGCCGTGACGAGGACCTGGTTGTTCTTGGGGTCGATGGCCCAGGACGTGCCCGGGACGGCGGCCTTGCGGGACAGCGTGCTCTTGGCCGCGTTCAGCTCGCTCGCACTGTTGTCGACACTTCTCGGCACCGCGCCGGCCTTCTTGACCTGCACTTCGATCGTGTTGTCGTCGCCCACGACGTTCACGACGAGCTGCTGTTTGCCCGCGTCGTAGTACGCGCCGCCGTAGGACTCACCGAGCTGCCCGCCCAGTTGCCGGAGCAGCTCCGCAGCTGAAGCCGCGCTCATCTTCCGGGGGGCCGACGCGTCGGTTCCGGCCCCCTCCTGCCCGGCGTAGGCCTGGGGCAGCAGAACGGCGGCCGCGGCAATGCCGACCGCACCCGCTCCCGCCAGAACGGCCTTTCGCTTGGTTATTCGCCTGTGACTCAACTCGCCGCCTCCTGTAGGGGTACGGAGCCGATTGCCGATGGGCAGCCGGGGGACGCGTCCGCCTCTTGATACGCACGAGGCGCGTGTTGTTCTCACCGCACGTGCGCATTCCGTCGGAGATGCTTCGTCACGCGACGGTCCCGACGGCGAAGGGGACGGAGTGCGCCCGCCGCGTCGCACCGGCGTGGGGGACGGGAGCACCGGCCCCGAGCGAGTTGACCTCAAGTCCGCTTGAGGTCCTAGCGTCGCGCTCATGGACATGGAAGTCACAGCTTGGACATCGCTGCACAACGCGATCAACGCCAGTCAGGACCGCAGGCCCGTCTCCCGGACCACCCTGCGCCGCATCGCCCGGTTCGCCCGGCCGCATCGCCGGCAGCTGTACCGCTTCCTGCTGCTCAGTGTGGTGACCGCCCTCCTCGCGGTGGCCACGCCGGTGCTCGCGGGCAGCGTGGTCGACGCGATCGTCCGGGGGCGTGAAGAGGGAACGGTCACGGGCCTGGCCCTGCTCATCGCGGTCATCGCCGTGGCCGAGGCGGGGCTGGGTCTGCTGACCCGCCGGCTGTCGGCCACCCTCGGGGAGGGGCTGATCCTCGATCTGCGCACGGCGGTCTTCGATCACGTCCAGCAGATGCCGGTCGCCTTCTTCACCCGTACCCGGACCGGTGCGCTCGTCAGCCGGCTCAACAACGACGTCATCGGCGCCCAGCGTGCTTTTAGCAACACACTCTCCGGGGTCGTGTCCAACCTCGTCACCCTCCTGCTGACCCTCGCCGTCATGCTCAGCATCTCGTGGCAGATCACCCTGCTCGCCCTCGTCCTGCTGCCGGTGTTCGTCGTACCCGCCCGCCGGACGGGCGCCCGCATGGCGGCGCTCCAGCGCGAGGCCGCCCACCACAACGCGGCCATGGGCACCCGGATGACCGAACGCTTCTCCGCCCCCGGCGCCACCCTCGTCAAGCTGTTCGGCCGGCCGGCCGACGAGTCCGCCGAATTCGCCGCGCGCGCCCGCCGAGTGCGCGACATCGGCATCCGTACCGCCATGGCGCAGTCCACGTTTGTCACCGCCCTCACCCTGGTCTCCGCGCTGGCGCTCGCCCTCGTCTACGGACTCGGCGGCTTCTACGCCCTGCGCGGCAGCCTCGACCCCGGCGCCGTCGTAGCCCTCGCCCTGCTCCTCACCCGTCTCTACGCCCCGCTGACCGCACTCGCCGGCGCCCGGGTCGAGGTGATGAGCGCCCTGGTGAGCTTCGACCGGGTCTTCGAGATCCTGGACCTGCGCCCGCTGATCGCGGAGAAGCCGGACGCCCGGCGGGTACCGGACGGGCCCGTGTCAGTGGAGTTCGACCGGGTCTCGTTCGGCTACCCGTCGGCGGACAAGGTCTCCCTCGCCTCGCTGGAGGAGGTCGCGACGCTGGACTCGCGCGGCGGAACCGAGGTCCTGCACGACGTCTCGTTCCGCGCCGAGCCCGGCCACATGGTGGCCATCGTCGGCTCCTCCGGCGCGGGCAAGTCCACGATCGCGCAGCTCCTGCCGCGCCTGTACGACGCCGACTCGGGGTCCGTGCGGCTGGGCGGCACCGACGTACGCGACCTGTCCGCCGACTCGATCCGCGAAACCGTCGGCATGGTCACCCAGGACGGCCACCTCTTCCACGAATCCGTACGCGCCAACCTGCTCCTCGCCCGCCCCGACGCCACGGAGGACGACATCTGGGACGCCCTGCGCCGTTCGCGTCTGGACGGTCTCGTGGCCTCGCTCCCCGACGGCCTGGACACCGTCGTGGGCGAACGCGGCTACCGGCTCTCCGGCGGCGAGCGACAGCGCCTGACCATCGCCCGCCTGCTGTTGGCCGGCCAGCGCGTCGTCATTCTCGACGAGGCGACCGCGCACCTCGACTCCACGTCGGAGGCGGCCGTGCAGGAGGCACTGGGCGAGGCGCTCCAGGGGCGGACCGCCGTGGTGATCGCCCACCGCCTGTCGACCGTACGGGCCGCCGACCTGATCCTGGTCGTCGAGGACGGCCGGATCGTCGAACGCGGCACGCACACCGAACTGCTGGCGGTGGGCGGCCGCTACCAGGAGTTGTACCGCACCCAGTTCGAACGCCCGGGCGTGGCAGCGGCCCCGGCGGGTTAGGCGCGTGCGGTGAGCGGGAGTCAGGGGGTGAAGACCTGGTCCAAGGTGTCGATCTTGTCGCCGGGACCGAGGTGGTAACGGAACACGAGTCCCTCGTCGGGGTGGGCGACGAGCCAGTCGATCAGTTGCTGCAGGGAGATCTTCTTGTTCTCGGTGCTCTCGACGATCGGTGTGACGGCCGTGACCTTCGCGTCGTCCGCGACAGGGATGAAGGTCTTCACACCGACTGTCTCGAACGGGGCTCCGTCGGTGTCGGGCGCACCGCAGCCCCAGTTGCCGTGCTTGACGACGAGGCTGTGGAAGCCCCCCTCGGGGGTGTAGCGGTAGACGGCGATCTCGTCCGGAGAGATGGGCATCTTGTGGTCACAGGTGACGTCGGCGGCGGGCGGCTCGGTCTTGCCCCCGGTCGGCACGGTGGCCGGGCCGCCGGCCGGCGTGGGCTTGGCGGGCGTGGAGGGCTTCGCGGCCGGCGCGGTGCCCGTCGGGGTCTTGGCGCCGGCATCGGGGGTGGCGGGGGTGGCCGAGGCGGAAGGCGTCCCGTCGGCGGCCTTGGGCGGGGCTCCGTTGTCCGCCGTGCAGCCCGTCAGGGCCAGGGTCGCGCAGAGGGTCAGGACGGTCAGCGGCCGTCTGTGTGCCTCGGTGATTCCGCCGCCTCGGCGCATGGTGTTCTCTCCCTCTGGCAAGGCGTCGTTCGCGGGACGCCGTCGAAGTCTGGCGTCAACCTAGCGCGGGGCGGTGCCGGGGGTCAGTGGCTGGATCTGGTTCGTCACCAGGCCGGGATCAGGCTGTTGCCTGATGCGGAAACAGACCACGCACTTCCCTGCCGGGGTGGCGGCTGTCGCGGCCCGGAGCCCTCGCCCGGATGCGCGGGCACGGCCGGCCGACCTCCGGACACCCGTCCGCCCACATGAACGACCTGCGGGGGTCTCAGCCGGTCGCCCGGTGCCCATGGCCGCGGAAGGAAGACCCACCGGCTCCGCCACTCGGCCGAGCCTCCTCGGCCGCGGCCGGGCCGGTGGACGGACAGCGGCCGCGGGGCGGACCGCCACGGACTCTCAGTCGGTGTTCTCGCGCTCGCCGGATCCCGGCTCGGCCATCCGCCGGTGCGCCTGGGCCTTCGCCGTGTCGGGCAGCACCTTGTTGGCCAGCCCTTGTGCCTTGGTCTTGAGGGAACCGGCGACAACTTTGTCCTTGCCCGCGAAGAGGGCGTCCAGGCCCTGCTGCGCGACCTGGGCGGGGTCGTCCTTGTCCTGCCGGCCCACCTTCGTGTCGTCCATGTCGGCGCGGTGGAAGAAGTCGGTCTCGGTCGGCCCGGGCATCAGGGAGGTCAACGTGACGCGGGTGTCCTTCAATTCGTTCTGCAGTGCTTCGGTGAAGGACTGCAGGAACGACTTCGAGGCGTTGTAGACCGCCTGGAAGGAGCCTGGCATCGTCGAGGCGATCGAGGAGGTGACGAGGATACGGCCGGCGTCCCGTACGACCATGTCGCGGACGACGCGCTTGGCCAGGTGCACCGTCGAACGGACGTTGAGGTCGACGACTTCCAGTTCGTCCGCCAGGTCGGTGTCCGCGAACGCGCCGCCCCGCCCCACGCCCGCGTTCAGGACGACGACGTCGAGCGGCCGGCCCAGCGTGGTGGCCGCCGTGAACAGGGCCTCGGTCTCCTCGTAGACGCGCAGATCGGCCTGGACCACCGTCACCCGCACCCCCGACGCCCGGATGTGCTGCGCCACCTCCTGGAGTCGTGCGTCGTCCTCGGCGTTGATGACGAGATCGAAGCCGCGCTCGGCCAACTGCCTGGCGAGTTCGAACCCGATGCCGCTGGAGGCGCCCGTGACCAGGGCGAGAGGCTTGTCGTCGCTCATACGAAGTCTCTTTCCGGTATGCGTCAGGACGGCGGGGCAGCCCCCGCGACGCGGTACGGCTCGCCGGCCGTCGCGACCGGGGGCTCCTGGTCAGCGACCCAGTGCCTTGCTGAGCTGCTGCTTGGTCATCGAGGACCGGCCTTCGACGTTCTTCTTCTTCGCCTCCGTGTACAGCTGGTCCCTGGTCGGCCCTCCGGAGCCGCTGTGTGAACGCTGTCCGCCGCGCTCGGAAGCGGATTTCGGGTCACGCGTGGACGTCTTGCTCGCGGACTTCGACTCTCCCGAGCGGGCCCGTTCCTTGTTGACCGTACGGGCGGCGATCTCCTTCGCCCGCTTCTCGCCGGTGCCGCGTTTCTCGGCGCCTTCCTTGATGTGCTCGTACTGGCGCTCACGCTTGGGGCTGGATCCTGCGGGCATCGCACTCTCCCTTTCTCGTCGTGGGCGGGCCGCCGGGTCTCACGGCCTGCGGCACATGTACGGCTACCCCTGCCTCGCGCGCAAAACCGGCCGCTCGCGATGTGAGAGCACCGCACGGGCGCGTACGGCGTCGACCCCGCTCCGCGGACCGGGTGCCGCAGCGGCCGTCAGCCCTCGATGCCGGTGTCCTCGTGGGACGCGCCGACGGGCTTGGACTCGGGGGACCCGCGCTGGCGGAGGTAGACGGACAGGATGGCCATGGAGGCCACGGCCAGCAGCTCGGACTGCCAGTTCTGCAGGGTGCGGCTCCAGAAGTCCGCGGAGGACACGTACTGCCCCCATCCCACCGGCGCCTGCAACCGGCGCAGCTGCTCCTCGTTGTACGCGGCCGTGCCGGCGATCGACTGGGCTAGCCAGGACAGGAGGAACAGCGAACCCATCACCAGTCCGAGCGAGCGGGAGAACACCGTCCCGCGCCAGCCGGTGTCGGCGGCCCACCGGGGCGAGTCGGCCGTGGCGTGTTCGCCGGTCTTCTGGTCCTCGTCGGATTCGGTGCCGATCTGCCGCGGTTCCTTGGACTCCGGTGAACCGCGTTGCAGCAGCCACACGGTGGCGAAGATGTAGAGGAAGAACTGCAGGTACTCGGACTGCCAGTTCTCCGTCACGTCCACGGCGAAGTCCGAGGACGCCAGATAGGCCGCGAAGCTCACCTGCTCCAGGTCGTCGGCCGCCAGCTGATTGTTGAACTCGGCGTGTCCGGCGACGGCCTGCCCCGCGAGGGCCAGCAGGAACGCGACACCGAAGGCCAGCGTCAGACTGTTGTCACGCAGGAAGCGGCGCATCATCCGCCCGCCCCTTTCTCCGGCCGGGCGTGTGCCGGCGGGGGCCCCTGGCTGGTCGGTACACGGGCGCTCATCGCTGCATCAGTCCGATCGCGGTGAAGTACGCGAGGCCGCCGAGTACGACGGCCAGACACAGCAGGAACATCGTCCGCATCACCGCTCACCCGCCCTTGACCGTGCACTGGTAGGGCCGTCCGGCCTCCGGCCGGCATCCGGCCGCGACGACCTTCCACCCCGCCCCGAACTGGGAGAGGAAGAGTGTGTCGCCCTCGGCCACGACGCGCGCCTGGCGTCCGTACACGTCGATCGAACGCCGTTCGCCCGCTTCGGGGAGGTCCTGGTCCGTGATGACCTCGACGCACGGCCGCTCCTGCGAGTCCTCCAGTTCACTGCGTGTCCCGGGGGCCAGCGCGGCGCACAACGCGCGTGCGTCGTCACTGCTCAGAGCATCTTCGAAGCGCTGCACGGCAATTGCGGCACGGTCCTCGCGTTCGTCCGCCGACCCGCCGCAGCCGGCCAGGGCGCCGACGAGGGACACGGCGGCCAGCCCCAGGGGCCAGCGGCGTCCACGTCGCGACTGGGCGCTGAACCATGTCCGTGCCGGTGAACCACGACCCCGGTGTGCCATGGGCCACGAGTACCCCGCAGTGCACGATCACACGCGTGCATTGACCCAGTAGGACGCATGCCCAGACCTGTTCGGGGCACCTCAAGTACGGCCGAGCAAGTCCACCGGCGGCACAGGAATGGGAGACTGTGATGCTGTCCCACACGATCGAGCAGGGCGTCCTTGTCATCACGGTGCTCCGTGACCCCGGCATCAGCGGACGGGCCGCGGTGTCCGAGACGATCAGCGAGCTCGTGCACGCCCACCGCTCCAGGCCCGTCGTCATCGTCCTCGACGACGGGGCGGCGGGCCCCGCCGCCGTCAGCGCGGTGCTCCGCGCCCACCGCATGTGCGGTCACCTCGGCATCCTGATGTCCATCGCCACCCACAGCGCGGCGGCCCGCCGCCTGCTGGAGAGCAACGCCCACACCGAGGGCAGCCGGCCGGTCATCCACGCCCGCACCGACACCGCCATCACGACGGCCCTGACCGCGGACACCGCGGCAGCCTGACGGGGAGACGCCTGGAGCGGGGCAGCGGCGGACACGACGGCCGGCCGCCGCCCCGCCCGTCGACGTACGTGTCACGGCGGGGCGGTGCGGGTCACCGCCCCGCCGCGGGCGGTCTCAGCCAGGTGCCGGTCCGGCGTCCGTACGCCACGAGACCCAGCTCCTCGAACTCGCGCAACCAGCCCTGCATCGGCCATGTCCCGACGGTAATTCCGATGCCTCAGGTACCCATGGGTCCCGAGGGCACGCGTGGTCGTGGAGGCGCGTGTTGCTGCTGTCAGCCGTCGCCGGTCGGCCTTTCCGGCATGGCCCCGTCCGGGACGGGCGGGGCCGCCTCGGTTCCGCCGTGCCATTCGCACAGCAGGACGGTGGCGTCGTCGTTCAGGTGCCCGTCGTGATGTTCCAGTACGGCGCGCACCAGGCGGCGCAGCGTTTCGGGGGCGGCGAGGCCGTCGGCCTGGTGGCGGATCACGAAGTCGACGAACCGGTCGCGGCCGAACTCGTGCCCCCTGGCGTCGCGCGCTTCGATGATGCCGTCGGTGTACAGCAGCAGCTGGTCGCCCGGTTCCAGCTGCTCGCGGCACAGCGTCACGGGCAGGCCGAGGCCGGTGCCCACCGGGTGGGTCGGGGTGCAGCCGAGGTGGGTCGTCCAGCGCCGGCCGCGGATGAGGACGGGTGGGTGGTGACCGCAGTTGATCCAGGTCAGCACACCGCTGGTGAGGTCGAGGTCGGCCAGGACGGCGGTCGCGTACCGGCTGTGCGCGAACTGCTCCAGCAGGGTCGCCTCGATGGCGTCACGTGCTTCGGCGAGACCGTTGCCCCGTCGGCGCTGATTGCGGCAGGTGGCCATGGCGAGGTTGGCGGTCAGCCCGGCGGACGTGTCGTGGCCCATGGCGTCGAAGACCGCCAGGTGGGCCGTGTCGCCGGCCAGGGCGTAGTCGAAGGCGTCGCCCGCGGTGGCGTAGGCGGGCTCCATCGCCGCGGCGATCGTCACCCGCCTGTTCGAGAAGGTGCGCGGCGGCATGAGCGTCCACTGCATCTCCGCGGAGACCGACATGGGGCTGATGCGGGTGAGACGGGCGTGGGAGTCGCTGTGGTGCCGTTTGGACACCAGCAGCATGCCCAGGAGGGACGCCAGGTCCTCCATCACCGCCCGGGTCTGCTCGTCCGGGTCGTCACCGGTCTCGACGCCCAGGACACCGAGGCGTTCCGTACCGTCGAGCACCGGCAACCAGTGCTGCGACCGGCCGTCGGCGGTGGCGGAGTGCGGTTGGCCGCTGGTGAAGACCCGACCCGGCAACGTGGCGTCGATCCGCAGTTCCTGCCCGCCCTCCCCTGCGTCGATGCCGCGACCGGTGGCTTCCCGCAGCACCACTTCCTGGACGTCCGCCACGAAGAACCGCGCCCGGTGCAGACCCGCCTGCATGGCGTGCCGGGCGATCAGGGCGGGGAGCTCCTCGAACGCGGACAGGTGGCTGGCCCGCAGCAGGCCATGGAGCATGCGGGCCGAATCCTCTAGCGAAGCCATGCCGGTCAACCTGTCGGACAGGGACGGCCCGCGTCCGCCTGTCGGCCTCCGTAGTACCGGGCCACGGGACCTGTTGCTCGGCAGACGAAAACGAGAAGCCCAGGCGAGTGTCGAACCCAGCCTACGACCCGGGCGCCCGGGGATGTGGCGTGTTGCGGCGCTTGCCCGGCATCGCGGGCGACCGCCGGATGTCGCGGCCCCCGGGCCCCGTCCCACCGGCGACACGCGCAGACACCGCCCGCTCGACTGCGGGCAGCTCACCGGTCGCGCGCTCGACGCCCCGCCCGGAGCAGCTGGTGTCAGCCCTGTCACCGCAGGTCATACAGGTTTGCGGAACCCGTCGACGGTTACCTGGGACGCGTGCCGCGGCGCCGGCTTCTTGTCGTACGGGAGCCCGGGGGAAGACCTCCGGCCTGCGGCCGGGCGTCTCGCACGCTGCGGCACACCACATCACACAGGAAGGATCCCCCGTGACCGTGCCCGAAGAGAACCGGCCGAAGACCACGTCCACCGACGAGGTCGTCAACGACACCCAGGAGGCCCAGAAGCAGGACGCGGGCGGGTCCGGCCGCACCATCCGCGAAGCGATGGAAGAGGCCGGCGTGAACCGCGAGGACTTCGAGGACCAGTAGCCCCACCCGTCCGGTGGGACGTGCCCGCGCCGGCGGCAGCCGGGGGCTCGCGCGGGCGCGAGAGGAGCACCCGGCGCAAGGCGGCGCCTGTGTT
>NZ_JBSGYQ010000116.1:0-11659 GCF_053610585.1 Streptomyces sp. NPDC054887
ACCTTCCGCGGTCGCCCGCCGGCGGCGCGTCGGGCGGCCGTCGCCCGTCGCCCGCCCGCGGTGGCGCGTCGGTGCCGGCGCTGTGGTTCGCTTGGCCTCGCAGGGGAACAGGCGGCGCGGACGGGGCGGGGGCGTGACAGTGGGGTGGCCCGACGTCGAAGGGGACACGGCCCTGACCATCGGGGTGCCGGAGGCGGATCCCCTGGTCCGGACCGGGATCCCCGCCCATGTGACCGTGCTCTACCCGTTCCTGCACGTGAGCCGGATCGACGGCACAATCCACCGCGAACTGCTCGCCCTGTTCCGGTCGCACGACCCCTTCCGGCTGACGTTCGCCGGGTTCGCGCGGTACCCGGGTGTCCTGTGCCTCGACCCGTGGCCGGCCGACCCGGTACGGGCGCTCACCAAGGAACTCACCGGGCGATGGCCCGAAGCGGCGCCGTACCGGGGCCTGTTCGGCGAGGGCCTCGACCCGCACCTGACGCTGGCCAACCACGAGGGACCGGACACCTGGGAGCGCGCCTACGACGCTCTGGAGGCGGAGCTGACCCCCGCCCTGCCCGTGACGTCGTACGTGGAGGCGGTGCGGCTGATCGTCCGGGAGGACGGTCGCTGGCGGGACCGTACGGCGTACCGGCTGGGGGCGGGCGGGGCGCGCGAGGCATGACGGCTACGCCGGACCGTTCCCCGCACCGCCCGCCGAAGCCTCCCCCGAGCCGCCGTCCAGTACCACCGACCGGGTGAGGTTGCGCGGCCTGTCGGGGTCGTGACCGCGGGACTCCGCGAGGGCGACCGCCAGGCGCTGGGCGCGGATCAGGTCGGCCAGCGGGTCCAGGGCGCCGGAGCCGGCGGCCTGTGACTCGGCCGTCAACGTGCCGCCGACGCGTGCGATGTCCTCGGCAAGACCGTCCGGCAGTGGGCCGAAGACCCAGGCCACGCGGCCGGGCCCGGTGATGCTGATCGGGCCGTGCCGGTACTCCATCGCCGGGTACGCCTCGGTCCACGCCCCCGCCGCCTCGCGCATCTTCAGCCCCGCTTCCAGCGCGAGTCCGTATGTCCAGCCGGTGCCGAGGAAGGTGAACTGCTCGGCGCCGAGCACCTCCGCGGGAAGCGGGGCCGAGAGCGCCCGCCCGGCGTCCCCGATCGCCTCGGCGAGGAGCCGCAGGCCGGGCGGAAGCGCGCCCTCCGACTCCAGGTGGGCGCGCAGCAGGGCGAGGACGGTGGTGGCGAAACGGGTCTGCACGACCGACTCCTCGTCCGCGAAGTCCAGCACGGCCACGGCGTCCGCCGCCGTCATGACGGGCGTGGCGGGATCGGCGGTGATCGCGCCGGTGGGCACCGCGCCCCTCACCCGCCGCAGCACTTCGAGGACTTCGGTCGTGGTCCCCGAGCGGGTGATCGCCAGGACGCGGTCGTAGCCGGTGCGGTACGGGAACTCCGAGGCGGCGAACGCGTCCGTCTCGCCGTGGCCGCCGCTCTCGCGGAGCACGGCGTACGCCTGGGCCATGAACCACGAGGTGCCG
Organism: Streptomyces sp. NPDC054887; assembly: GCF_053610585.1. Lineage (NCBI taxonomy): Bacteria > Bacillati > Actinomycetota > Actinomycetes > Kitasatosporales > Streptomycetaceae > Streptomyces > Streptomyces sp. NPDC054887. The sequence goes on from NZ_JBSGYQ010000116.1 coordinate 1,524, forward strand.
CAGCCGACGACGGCGACGCGCTCGCCCCGGCGCGGCAGGGCGTCCGTGTGCGAGGAAAGCGTCGTGGCCGCCCGCGTCCATGTGGCAGGTTGGGAGGCGATCTCGACCGCGGTACGGGAGGCCGCGCGGTCGGGGCGGGAGGCGGCGGTCGGGTCTGCCGTGGGCTCTGCGGTGGGCATGGAACGACTCCCATATGATTGAAGCTGCTCGAACGGCGGGCCTTCCAAGCAGATTCAAGCGTCGCCCGCCATGGGGCGAAGTATTCACCACGCCGATCGCCCCGTCCATGTCGTGAAGGAGTCCGACCGCATGTCGAAACACGAGCGGTGGAGCGCGCTGCTGGAACTGCTGGCCGCCGAGGGCAGGCTGGAGGTCGAGGAGGCCGCGACCACGCTGGAGGTGTCGGCCGCCACGATCCGCCGGGACCTCGACGAGCTCGCGGAGCAGCAGATGCTCGTGCGGACGCGCGGCGGGGCGATCGCGCACGGCGTGTCGTACGAGCTGCCCCTGCGCTACAAGTCCTCGCGCCACGCGTCCGAGAAGCAGCGGATCGCGGCGGCCGCGGCGGACCTGGTCGCGGACGGGGACGTGGTCGGACTCAACGGCGGTACGACGACCACGGAGGTCGCGCGGGCCCTGGCGCTGCGGGCGTCCGCGGCCGGCTCCGCCGCTGCCGCCGGTGCGGGCCCGGTGCTGACCGTGGTCACCAACGCGCTGAACATCGCCGGTGAGCTGGCCGTACGCCCGCAGATCAAGATCGTGGTCACGGGCGGGGTGGCGCGGCCGCAGACGTACGAGCTGGTTGGGCCCCTGGCCATGGGCGTACTGGGCGAGGTGGTGCTGGACGTGGTGGTGCTCGGCGTCGACGGGGTGGACCCTGAGCTGGGCGTGATGGCGCATCAGGAGGACGAGGCGAGCGTCAGCCGGCTGTTCGCGGAGCGCGCGCACCGGGTGATCGTGGTGACGGACTCGTCGAAGATGGGGAAGCGGGCGTTCGCCCGGATCTGCGGGCTGGACCGGATCGACGTGGTGGTGACGGACTCCGCGATCACGGCGGAGGCCACGGCCCGGCTCACCGATGCCGGGATCAAGGTGATCGCCGTATGACCGTATGAGGCCGCGCCCGGGGCGGTCTTCGCCTGTGGGGCGCCGTACGGGCTGACGCGACCGGGGCCGGTTGCCGAGTGGGGGCCGATGGGACCGGTGCCGGTTGCCGGGCGGGTGGCTGCGGCCCACCCGGCAAGCTGCTGCGTCCCCCGGCAAGCTGGCCCCCTGGGCGAGCCGCCCCCGTCCCACCCCGCAGGCCGCCGCCGCGGCTCCCGTTACGGCGCGACGGCCATGGCGAAGATGTGGATGTTGGCGTTCGCGGGCAGGACCACGAACTCCACCGTCTTCGCCGGATCCAGCGGCACCGAGTGGGCGAACACGCTGTACTTCACCGTGGCGTTGCCGTACCCGTCCTGCCGGTTGCGGCCGTCCGTCGACGTGACCAGCGTCGCGCCGTGGGCCGTCACCGGGTCGAACGACCAGTTGGGGAAGCCGAACGTGCCCGTACTGGAGGACCCGTCCGTGTAGTGCACGGTCGCGCCGCCCGTCGCGGCACTGGTGACGCCGGACCCGAGGAAGACGAGCCTGGCGCCGCTGCCGCCCAGGGTGATCGCCTGCCCGCCGCTCGCCACGTTGTCCTTCGTACCGGCCGGCACGTCCGGCCAGGTGAGTTTCGCGCCGAGCGCCTCGACCGTCGCCCCCGGCGTCAGGCCCACCGCGGCGAGTTTCTGCGCCGAGAAGCTGTTGCCCTCGCCGTCGTAGTCGCCGGCCTTCGTCGCGGACTCGTCGGTGATCGCCACGTTGTTGTACGCCGCCGCCAGGTTCGGCCGCGGCGTCCCGGACCGCTCGGTCCGCGTGCCGGTGGCCGTGCCCTCGCCGTCGCCGCCCTGGTACGTGGCGGTCGCCGTGAACGTACGGATCACGAAACCGGAGCGCTTCTCCGGGACCTGGATCCGGAACGTGGTCTCGGCCGTGGCGCCGGACGCCAGGGATCCGTCGACCGCGCGCACGGCCGGCTGGACCGCCCAGCCGACCGGCCCGGCGAAGGCCACCTTCAGGGAGCGCATCCGCTGCGGGCCCGCGTTCCTGACGGACACCTTCACCGTCGAGACGGTCGGGCCGTCGAGGTCGACGGGCGAGACGGTCACCTCGATCCCGGCCGCCGCGGACGTTCCGGCAGCGGGCGCGGCCGCCGCCTGGGCGGGGACGAGCAGCAGCGCGCCCGCCACCGCCGCGGCCAGCGCTCTGAGCGGAGTGATCAGTCGTGCCGAAGCCGATCTCATGGCCTGCTCCTTCGCGAGTGCGCCTGCGCGCGTGCGCGCCCGTGCGCGGGATCGTGGGTCCGGCGGTGCGGTGATCGGGAGATCCGGGGGTCCGGCGTCGTCGGGTACGGCGGTCCTGCGCACCCACCGGTCACGGGACGGGCGGCATCTCGGTCATGCGCGAGTCAAGGCCGGAGCGCAGGTTGACCCAGCCGCCACGGGTGAAGTCCGGTATCGCCACCGGCCGCCCCTTGGCGGCCAGCGACATGACGCTCAGCGGAACCGGCGAACACCAGGCGGCCGAGTCGTACACGTCGATGTCCGGCACCAGCCCCGCCCGCATCGTCTGCACCGTGCGCCACTGGAGTACGTAGTCCATGCCGCCGTGGCCGCCGTTGTTCGCGGCGTCGTCGCCGATCTTCTTCCACAGCCAGTGGTCGAACTCCTTGCGGTACGTGTCGAAGTCGCGCCAGGAGTGGCCGCCGTGGTCCGGTTCGACGTAGATGCGGCCGCCGGTCGTCGACGTGCCCGCGTAGTCCTCGAAGATCCCGCGCGTGCCCGCGATCGAGTTGATGCGGCTGTAGGGGCGGGGCGAACTCACGTCGTGCTCGGCCCTGATGGTCCGGCCCTTCGCCGTCTCGATCGCGCAGGTGACGAGATCGCCGTTGACGTACGTCTCGTTCCACGACGGGTGCGACCTGGGGACGAAGCGCTCGCGGTAGTCGGCGAGGCCCTTCGGCGCGGTCGCGGTGGCCTTCAGCGTCGTCATCCGGTCGCCGCGGTTGATGTCCATCGCCGCCGCGATGGGAGCGAGTCCGTGCATGGCGTAGAAGGACGCGGTGCTGCGGGTGTGCCAGAGCCGGCGCCAGGAGTCGGTGTAGTAGGTGGGGGAGAAGAGGAGGGCGCGCAGGTCGTGCAGGTAGCCGCCGTGGCCGTTGGTGATGTCGCCGAACAGGCCCTCGTGCGCCGCCTTCAGCATGGCCAGCTCGTTGCGCCCGTAGTTGCAGTTCTCCGCCAGCATGAGGTTCTTGCGGGTGCGCTCGGAGGTGTCCACGAGGTCCCACAGTTCGCGCAGTTCGGTCGCGATGGGCAGCTCGACGACGACGTGCTTGTCCGCCAGCAGCGCGGCCTTGCCCTGCTCGTAGTGGAACTCCCACGGCGTCGCGATGTACACCAGGTCGATGTCGTCGCGCTCCAGCATCCGCGCGTACGAGTCCGCCGAGCCGCCGAACTCCGCCGGGCGCGGCTTGCCCTTCGCGACCAGCTGGTCGGCGGTGCGCTTGGCGCGGTCGGCGCGGATGTCACATACGGCGGTGACGACGCAGCCGGGCACGACGGACCAGCCCGTGGTCATGCCGGAGCCCCGGTTGCCGAGTCCGATCACGCCGACGCGGACGGTCTTGTAGGGCTCGAACGGCACGTTGATCATCGACTTCTGGCCCGGCCTGCGCCCCGGTGTCGCTCCGGAGCCGGCGCTCGCGTCGGCGGCGCCGGCGGGGGCCGCCGACGCGCTCCCGGCCGATCCGATCCCGGCGGCGAGGGACGCCCCGGTGGCCAGCGTCCCTCCCAGGAGCGAGCGACGTGAGACTGCGGGGATTTCGGGCATGCGAGACGCTCCTCGATACGTGACCGGCATCACTTCCCTGGCGGGGTCGACTCTCGCTGGATTGCCAGTTACATGTCAATAGGTGCTCGCAGGAAGCACGTTACGAACAGAATCAAGCATTCGGGGGTGCGGGGCGGCCGGGTGTGGATGTGCCCGGGTATGGCGGACAGCGCCGTATTGGGGCGCGAGGGGGTAGCGCTCGGGCCGGGGTGCGGAACCGCACCGCTGTCACTGGGCCGGTACAAGGCCGCCACCACGATCGGGGACTGGCCCGGCGCGTGAGTGCGGGCCGGGCCCGGCCCACCGAGCCGGGCGGGGCTTTCAGGAGCAGGCCGACGTCTCGCGGACCACCGGCCGGTGATGATCACGACCGCCGGCACCGCGGCGGTCGGCGGTCGGGCGCGCTCACGCTGTGCGGCACGGCAGGTCGTGGGCCGGGCGTCCGCTCACGCCGTGGCCGGTGTGGCCGGGGTGAGCACCACGAAGTCCGCACCGGACGGATCGACGCAGACGGCGAGCCTGCCGACGCCCTCGGCGTCTTCGGGGCCCATCAGCACGTTGCCGCCGTTCTCGGTGACCCGCGCGACCGTGGCGTCGCAGTCCTCGATCGCGAACACCGGATGCCAGTACGGCCGGCCGCCGTTCAGCGCCAGGGCCTCCGAGGGGACCTCCATGAGGCCGCCGTGCATCCGTTCCTGCGGCTGGCCGGCGGGGGTGATCATCGAGTACGTCCCGCCGCCGCCCGGGACCTCCATGTCGTCGGTGGTCCAGCCGAAGAGGGTGGCGTAGAACTGCTTGGCCTCGGCCGAGTCGGTCGTGTAGAGCTCCGTCCAGCACAGCGTCCCCGGCTCGTCCGCCGCCTCCATGCCCCGCATTCTGCCCGGCTGCCAGACCGCGAACTGGCCGCCCTGCGGATCGGTGTACTGGGCCATCCGCCCCTCCCCGTCCGCGTCCATGGGGGGCACCCGTACCGTGCCGCCCGACCGCTCGACGGCCTCGGTGGTCGCGTCGGCGTCCGGGGTGCAGAAATAGATCATCCAGGCCGAGCGGGCGCCTTCCTCGGTGAGCTTGCCGATTCCGGCGACCGTCTGCCCCTCCCGCTTCAGCAGGCCGTAGTCGCTCGCGTCCGGCGCGTCGGGGCCGTAGCTCTCGAACTGCCAGCCCAGCACCGCGTTGTAGAAACCGGCCGCCGCGGGGACGTCCTGGGCGCCAAGGTCGATCCAGCAAGGAGAGCCGGGCACGAAGTCGGTGGTGATCATGACCTTGCCTTTCGTCGCGCAGATCCTCGTAGATCCAGCGTGTCACCCACCACTGACACCCGCCGCTCGGCCGCGACTCCCGTCAGGGCCGGGCGGTGGCGGTGAAGCGCAGGGCGAAGTGGTCGAGGGTGTACGGCAGCGGCTTGTCGGCCTGCAGCGCGCCCGGGCCGTCCAGCCGGAGGTTGTGCCCCTCCATCAGCGCGGCCACCAGCGTCGACGTGACGAGCAGGACGAGGTCCTCGCCGGGGCACACGCCCGGCCCCGCGCTGAACGGCACGAGCTCGGGTCCGGTGTGCGCCGTGCCGTCCAGCCAGATCTCCGGTACGAAGCGGTCGGCGTACGGCGCGGAACCGTTGCGGTGGAAGTACGGGGCGTACACCAGGAACACCGTGCCCTCGGGCAGGGTTCCCTCGCCCCACCGGGTCTCCCGGGTGCTCTCGCGCAGCAGGAACGGCGTCGTCGGCCACAGCCGTACGGACTCCGTGACGCACGCGCGGGTGTACGGCAGCAGTTGCGGCCGGGCCAGATCCGGTATGGCCAGCTCATTGCGCACCTGCTGCTCCTGCGCCGGGTGGGTCGCCAGGAGGGCGAGCGTGCGGGCGGCGGCCATGCCGGCCGCGTCGAACGCGAAGAGCCAGTGCGGCACCTGGCCCGCCGGGTCGACGCCCGGCTTGGCGGGCGTCCGGGCCAGCGCCTCGGCGAGGCTGCCCGGCTCCGCCCGGTCCAGGCGCTCGCGCAGATCGCGCAGGAAGCGCTCGCGCTGGCCGGCGGTGACGCGGGTGGGCACCAGCGAAGCCCAGTTGCCGAAGCCGCGCAGGTGGGCGAGCCGGTCGGTGAGGGCCGTGTCGTCCCGAGCCGCGTCCCCGAGGACTACGCGGCGTACGATCCGCCACCAGACGGCGGCGAAGGCGTCCCAGTCCAGCGGGCCGCCGGCGCCGCCGAGCAACTCGGCGGCCTCCTCACGGACCGTGCGCACGAACCCCGGCGCGAGGTGGTGGAGGTGGCGCCCGGTCTCCAGCACTTCTTCGTTGAACGCCCGGCGTTCCTCGCGCTCCGAACCCTGGGAGACCAGTACGCCGTGCGGCTGGAAGTGGCCGAGCGCGTCGCGTTTCTCGCGGGCCGCCGGGGTGAACGGCTCCGGCGTCTCGTCCAGCACCCGGCGGGCGTCCGGCGCCGAGAGCGGCAGGGCGAGGTCCCGGCCCGCCAGGCGCAGATGGAGCGGGCCGGGACCGTATCGGCGGCGCAGCCCGTTCATGAGCTCCACCGCATGACGGTCGGCGTCGACGCGGGCGGCCATCGCCATGCCGCGCCTGCGGCGCCGGATCACACCGCCGGCGAGCGTGGGGAGGGCCACCCGTACGGCGACGCGGGCGGTGTCCCGCGCGGACGCGCGGGCGGGGGTCGGGGCGCGGCGCGCGTCCTGGCCGCCCTCCGCGTCCCGCTCGCCCCGTCGCGCGTCGTCGGTCGATCCGGCGACTGGGTGTGTCCCGGCCATCGTGCGGCTCCTCGGATGCGGTGCGGGTGGGGCGGTGGGCGGTGGTGGGGTGGGGCGGCGGTGGGGCTGGGCCTGGTCGGAGGCGCGGAGGAGGCGGGCGGGGGAGGTGCGCGGTGGTGACGCCGGGGCCGCGTCGGTCCGGTGTGGGCCCGGTGACGGGTCCGGCGCCTCGCGACGGTCCGGCGTCGGCACCGCGACGGCCCCGTGTCGGCCGGCGGTGTGCCGGCCCCGCCCGCGCTGGATGGGCGGGTGCGCGCCCGCGCGGACCTCAGCGCTGGTTCTCGGCCTGGAACATCCAGCGCTGCTTCTCCAGCTCCGCGGTGAGGCCGATGAAGATGTCCTGCGTCACCGGGTCCGGCTTGTCGGTCGCCTCGATCCGCTCGCGCATCCTCGTGCCGATGCCGCCGAGCGCGTCGACGATCAGGGTCACGACATCACTGTCCTGCGTCCAGCCGTCCATGGGCGTGGGCAGTTCGGCCGACTTGGCGACCGTCTCCACGCGTCCGTCCGGCGCGACGCCGATGGCCGACGCCCGCTCCGCCACCACATCGGCGTACGAACGGGCGAAGTCCACCACCTCGTCGAGCTGGAGGTGGATCGAGCGGAAGCGCGGTCCCACGATCGTCCAGTGCGCCTGCTTCGCCAGGAGCGACAGGCCGAGAAGGTCCACCAGAGTGCCCTGGAGGGCCTCCGCGGTGGTCTTGCGGTCGGCGTCGGGCAGGGTGCTCTTGAGGGTGGTCATGCAGGGGTGCTCCTTGTCGACACTCTCGACTCTCGTCTGTGTGCAATCTCTGCGCTGTGGTCAGTCTGTGTACGGAAGGCGCTGTTCCGCCTGTCGGCGGTCAGCTGCCGGGGCCTCCGCTGCCGAAGGAACCACCGGACTTCTCGTCCCACCTGGGCGGCTCCTCCGGGTTTCCGGTGCTGCGCCGGCCGGAGCTGTTGCCGGTGTTCCTGAGCTCGTGCGGCAGAAGCCGTCCGCGGCCGCCCTCCGGGGGAATCACCTCGTCGGGTTCCCGGCGTTCCCTGACCTCGGGCGGGCCCGAGTTCTCGGGGCGGTGCGGTTGCTCCTGGGGCGTGGGAGGCGAAGGCTCGCGGTTCCTGATGCGGATGCCCCACCACACGGCAGCGATCAGAGCGGCCGCGATCGCGAGCCCCGCGATGAAAGGCGCGATGCCGATGACGTGGTCGGTCGCGGCCAGGGGCTCCGCGAGGCCGGCCAATACGCTGGAGCCTGTGCTCTGGATAGCGCTCATGCGCGGCGGGTACCCACGGGGGCCGGAGTCATGAGCGGCCGAACAGGTGAATCATTCCCGAGCGGCCGTGCGTCCCTCCGCCGACCAGCGACGACACGGCCTGGCCGACGCCGTCGCCGTGGTCGGCGCCCGGGGCGACGTGGCCCGCGCGCCGGCCGGCTCGGGCCCCCGGCGGTGTGCCCGCGGGGCCGGTTTGTGCCCACCTGGCCCGCCCACTCGCCGTGCGGGCCCGTAGCCCCGTGCTGGCGCTGCCCGGTGGCTGGTCGGGCGGGTTGCCGGCGGTTACTTCGCGTCGGCGTAGCACTGCACGATCGCCGTCGTGAACGGGAACCGCACCGGCGTCTCGCCGAAGGCGATCCGGCCCGCCAGGTCACCCGCTGCGCGGATCGCCTCCGCCACCGTCTGCGCCTCTTCGGCGGGGCAGTGCACGATCACCTCGTCGTGCTGGAAGAACACCAGCTCCGCCCGCAGCCCCGCCGCCCGCAGACTCTGCCGCAGCGCCGCCATCATCAGCAGCGCCCAGTCCGCGGCGCTGCCCTGCACCACGAAGTTCCGGGTGAATCGCCCCCGTGCCCGTGCGTTCGTCGACGCGTACCCCGGGGTGAACTCCCCCTCGCGCGTCGTCGCCGGCGGCTCTGTGTCGTCCTGGGGGATTCCCGCCTCCCCGTCGTCCCCCGCCCCCGCGGCCGGCGGGCAGGTGCGCCCCAGCCACGTCCGTACGAGCCGCATCTCCTCGCCCGCGCGCGCCGCATCGTCCACGTACGCGACAGCGCGCGGGAAGCGTCTTCGCAGCGCCGCGAGATTCTTCAGGCCGTCGCCGGAGGTCTGCCCGTACACCGCCCCCAGCACCGCGAGCTTCGCCATGTCGCGGTCACCGGAGAACGCCCGGTCCGACACCGCCTTGTAGAGGTCGCCGGGCTGCCCCGCCACGTCCATCAGGCCGGGATCGCGCGAGATCGCGGCCAGGACGCGCGGCTCCATCTGGTCCGCGTCGGCGACCACCAGCCGCCACCCCTCGTCCGCGACGACCGCCCGCCGGATCACCTTCGGGATCTGGAGCGCGCCACCGCCGTTGGTCACCCACCGGCCCGTGATCGTCCCGCCGGGCAGGTACTGCGGCCTGAAGCGGCCCGCCCGCACCCAGTCCTGGAGCCAGCCCCAGCCGTGCGCCGTGTAGATCCGGTACAGCTTCTTGTACGCGATGAGGGGCTCCACCGCCGGGTGGTCGACCCCCGCCAGCTCCCACCGCCGGGTGCTCTTGATCTTGATGCCCGCCTGCGCGAACGCCCTGATCACGTCGGCGGGCAGCTCCGGCCGTACGCGCCGGCCGAACGCCGCCGAGATCTCGTCCGTCAGCTCGGCCATGCGGCGCGGGTCGCCGCCGCCCGCGTACCGCTCGCCCAGCAGCTCCTCCAGCACCGCCCGGTGCACGTCCGCCCGCCACGGCAGGCCCACCCCGTTCATCTCCGAGGCCACCAGCATCCCCGCCGACTCGGCGGCCGTGAGCAGCCGCATCCGGTCGGGGTGCTCCGCCGCGGCGTGTCTGCGCTGCTGGTCCGCGTACACCTCCAGCAGGTCCTCGAACGGCAGCGGGACGGGCTGCGGCTCGAACAGCGACGACTGCGAGCCGGGCTCGGCGGCGCGCTGCGGGGGGTCGGGCGGTACGGGGCGGTCGTGCAGCCGGGCCCAGGCCGCGGCGGCGGAGTGCGGTTCGCCGTGGCGGCCCTCGTGACCCAGCAGCAGTGACTCGGCGTCCTCCACGTCGTAGCACCGCTCGACGCGTACGCCCGCGGCGAGCAGCCGGGGGTAGATCTCGGCGGTGGACCGCCAGATCCACCGCCCGACCTCGGGCCTGGAGCCGACCGCCGTCACGAGGTCCGGCTCCCTGCGCACGTCGCCGGCCGGCCGCCCGTCCCGCCCCAGCGGCACGAGCAGCGCCCCACCCCCGTCCGTCGCGGCGACGGCCCAGCGCTCGCTCATGCCTGCGAGTCTTGCACCCGGCACTGACAACGGGCCGTGGGCGGCGCGCGGGCGGAGTGCGGTGGGGGGCTTCGGGCGGTGCGGGGCTTTCGGGGAGCGGCGCCGGGAGGTGTGGGCGGGGGTGGTGCGGGGCGGTTGCGGGGTCGGTGCCGTGCCGGGGCGTCTCCTCGGGTGTCGAACGTTCGGGCAGTGCTGCGGTTTCTGGGGGGTGGTTGCGTTCGACACCCTGCGGGG
>NZ_JBSGYQ010000117.1:0-11235 GCF_053610585.1 Streptomyces sp. NPDC054887
CCAGGCTCCCAGGAGCCCGCCCCTCACCCGTGCCTCGGGGCTGTCAGTTCCAGGCGTTGTTCTGGTTCTGGCCGCGGGCGCCCTGCTGCCCCACGCCGAACTGCGCGGCGATGCCCTCGCCGAGCTGCGCGTTCTGCGGCGGCATCACCTCGCTGGGCTGCACGAGCGCGAAGCCCTGGCCGAGGAAGCTGAGTTCCCAGCCCTCACCGGTGGTGCCGCGCCGCCGCCGGACGTTCGACGAGTGCGTCTGGGCCTGCATCTGCACGCGCAGGGAGCTGGACCAGGCGACGATCGCGTCGGCGTCGGCGTTGACGTACTTGTCCGGCGTGACCTGGAGCATCAGGGGCTGACCGGAGGTCATCAGCGCGACCTTGCCCTGCCCCGTGATGTTCAGCTGGTACTTGCCGGTCCCGGAGATGCCGTACTGGCTGTCCACGGCGATGACCTCGGTGTGCAGCGCCGAGTCCAGCGCCAGGACGTAGGCGCTGTCCACGGTGATGCCCTCGCGGTCGACGTCCACGAGGTGGACGTACTGGGCGAGGTTGGCGAGGTAGACGGTGCCCTGCCCGGAGCAGCGCATCAGGTCGAGGCCCTCACCGGTGTTGGCCCGGGCGCGCCGCTGGCCGTGCGCCTGGTACTCGCCGTCGAAGTCGACCAGGCCCTGGTACGCGACCATGGCGCCCTTGCGCGCGAGGATGTCGTCGTGGCCGGTCAGCGCGACCCGCAGGAGCTGCGGGTTCTGCACGGTGTACCGGTCCTGGGACTGCTGCTCGGTGTGACTGAAAAGCGGGCTCTGCATGGTGTGTTCTCGCTCCCCCTCAGCCCCGGACCCGCAGGCGGTCGGTGCTGTCCTCGCTCGGCTGTACGACGACGATTCCCTCGCCGGAGAAGGCCATCTGGTACGCCTCTCCGCTGCCCCGCCCGACGAGGGCGGACGCCTTGAAGCTGCGCTTGCCCTTCACCTTGAGGTTCGGGGACCAGGCGACGAGCGCGTCGGGGTCGACGTACGTCTCGTCCTCGCCGCGACCGCACTCGACGACGATCGGCGTGCCGCGCGAGGTCAGGGCGACCCAGCCGGTGCCCGCGATCTCGACGTTCCACAGGCCCTGTCCGGCGAACTTCGCCATGCCCTTGACCTTCTCCACGCCCCACTGGAGGTGCGCGTCGAAGGCGAGCACGTTGCTGCCGTTGACCGAGAGCGAGTCGTTGTTGAGGTTGATGACGACGACGTCCGCGCCGTAGTCGGCGAGGTAGAGCAGGCCGTCGCCGCTGCACTTCATGACGGGCGCGCCCTCACCGGTGGCCCACTGGGACGCGATCTGGCGTACGGCGGGCGGGTTGGGCTCGTACTGGATGAAGCCCTCGTACGCCACCATCGAGCCGGTGCGCGCGTAGAGGTCCTGGCCGGTGGCCATGGCGACCTTGAGCATCGCGCGCCCGTGGTTCTCCATGCGTGCCGCGATCGGGGTCGGGGCGAAGCCCGCGAGTTGCTGATTCATGACGGGCTCCCTCAGACCTCGTAGGGCTGGACGACGATGAAGTTGCCGGGCGCTCCCCGGAACTGCAGGTTGACGGTCTCCCCGCTGTGGCCCGGGTAGGCGTTGCGGCGCAGGCGCACCTGGCTGGAGAGGATCACCTGGGACGCCGAGGACCACGCGACGACGGCGTTGGCGTCGGCGAACGTGGTCGGCGTGACCGGAAGGACGACCGGGACGCCGTGCGTCTTCACGACGACCGTGCCGGTGCCCTGGAACTGCATGGTGAACAGGGCGCCGCCGGGGATGCCGTGGCCCTCGATGCGGCGGACCTCGTACTGGAGCGACTCGTCGAACGCGAGCACGTTCTCGGCGGAGACGCAGATGCCGTCGCCCTGGAGCTCGATGGGGTGCAGGTGCGCGCCGTCCTCCGCGAGGAAGACCTGGCCGCGTCCGGAGCAGCGCATGAGCTGCATCTCCTGGCCGGTCGCGTTGCCGACGATGCGCCCGGTGAAGCCCGCGCCCTTGTGGCTGAAGTCCACCTTGCCCTGGTACATCACCATGCTGCCCTGGCGGGCGAGGATCGGCGTACCGCCCAGGCCGAGTTCCACGCGCATGAGCTGCTGGTTCTGCGGCGTCCAGCGCTGTCCGGTGGCTGCCTCGCGGTACGGCTGGAGGGCCGCCTTGAGGCCGCCGCCTCCCTGCGGGGCGCCCTGGGGCACACCCTGGGGCATCCCGGGCGGCATGCCCGGCGGCATGCCCTGGGGCTGGCCGTACGGGGCGGGCTGACCGTAACCAGCCGGCGGCTGGGCCTGGCCCGGCATCTGGCCGGGGACCTGGCCGAACTGCGGCTGCTGGGGCGGCTGACCGTACGGCGACTGCGGGGCCTGCGGTGCGGCGCCGGCCTGGGGCGGCATGGGCATCGGCGCCGCGACCGTCGGGGTCGCGTGCATCTGCGGGGCAGGCTGGTGCGGCGCGGGGTGCTGGGCCGGCGGCTGCTGGGTCGGCGGCGCGAAGCCCTGCGCGGGGGCCGGGGCGGGCGCGGGCGCCGGCGGGGCCGTGGGCGCGCCGAAGGACGGCGCGGGCTGGGCGGCCTGGGGCGGCGGGGCGAAGGAGGGCGCCGCGGCCTGCGGCTGCGCGGCCGGCTGCTCCTCGGCGACCTCGCCGCCGAAGTTCTTCAGCAGGGCGTCGAGCCCGCCGTCGAAGCCCTGGCCGACCGCGGCGAAGCGCCACACGTCCTTGAGGTAGAAGTCACCCAGCATCACCGCGCGCTCGGTGGTGAACTCCGAACCGGTGAAGGCGTACCTGACGACCTCTTCACCACCCGCGACGATGCGGATGTACCCGGGGCCCACCTGTGACATCTGCCCCGCGCCGTCGATCGTCGCGGTGAAGGAGAGCCGGTGGATGTTCGCCGGGATGCGGTCCAGCGTGACGCGGAACGACTCGGTGTCACCCGACTGCGCGCCGAGGAGCTGAATCGACTCCTCGGGCGACTTCGGCTGGTTGAAGAAGATGAAATACCGGTCGTCCGAGAGCTGCTCGTTGGCGTCGAGGCCGAAACAGCTGATGTCGAAGGTGAGACCGGGCGCCGCGATCTGCACGCCTACGTACAGATCCGTACCCGCTGTGAGGTCACTGATTTTGGCCTTGTGGCCGCGTTGGAATTCCCTGGCCATGCGTAACGACCGTCCCCCATCCCGAGGTGAATGCGTCGCGTCAGGCTAACCCGCGAACGGGGACATCCGGCCAGGCCGGTACACACTCGGTACACAATCACCGTGCGTCACTCGCCGGGCCCCTCACTCGGTGCGGGCGCCCGGGAGGTGCGGCAGCCGCTCGGCGGCGACCACTCCTTCGAGGTATCCGCGGGCGCGCTCGGTTCGGGGGTACGCCTCCAGGAGCTGCCAGAAGCGCGGTCCGTGGCCGGGGACGAGCAGATGGGCGAGTTCGTGGACGAGTACGTAGTCGACCACGTACTCGGGCATGCCCTGGAGGCGGTGCGAAAGCCGGATGCTGCCCTCGGCCGGAGTGCACGACCCCCAGCGGGTGTTCTGGTTCGTCACCCAGCGGACGGAGGCGGGGCGCGCCCTGCCCTCGAAGTACTGGGCGGACAGCCGGTGGGCCCGCTCGGCCAGTTCGGCGTCGCCGAACACGCGCTTGCTCTCCTGGGCGGCGAGTTTGTCGAGCATCACGGTCACCCAGCGCTGCTCCTCCGCCTCCGACATGCGGGCGGGGATGAGCACGATCGTGCGGTCGCCCTCGCGGTACGCGGACACCGTCCTGCTGCGGCGGGCGCTTCGCCGGACCTCGACGGCGCTCGACCGGGAGCCTTGTGGCGGCTGGCTTGTCGCGCGGTTCAGGGGGTCGACGGGCACGCCACGACGTTACCCGCTGTCCGTGGCGGAAGTCCCACCTCCGGATGGTTCGCGCGCGATCCACTCGTCGGCGCGGCAGGTGAACGACTCGTACGACTAATACCTGGCACCTGTGGACAACTTTCGACCCCCTTTGGCCCTGCCGGGCATTCTGAGAACGGAGACGGACGGGACCTGACGGACGGGAATTGGGGGCGGCGTTGTGCATCCGATGGTGAAGCCCGCGTTGCGGCGCGCATGGCGGGACCGGCAGACCGTGCAGTTCGGCATGACGTCCGCGCACGCGGTGACCGTGGGCCCGGTGGACACGGCTACGGGGAGCTTCCTCGCGCTGCTCGACGGGACGCGCGGACTTCCGCTGCTGCGGGAGGAGGCACGGGTGATGGGTCTGCCCGACGGCCGGGTGGACGAACTGGTGGGGAGACTGACGGCGGCGGGCCTGATCGACGACGCGACGGCGGGCGGCGCGGAGGCGGATGCCCTGCGGGCACGGGCGGAGACGTTCGACCGGGTTCGTCCGGATCTGGCGTCACTTTCCGTCGTGCACCCCGAACCGGGCGGCGCGGCACGGCGCCTGGCGGCACGGCGTGCGATGCGGGTCCAGGTGCGGGGCGCCGGCCGGGTCGGCGCGACGATCGCGTCGGTGCTGGCGGCCGGGGGCGTGGGACGGGTCGAGGTGCTCGACGGCGGGTCCACCGAGCCCGGGGACATCGCCCCGGGTGGGCTGGGCGTGGAGTCGGTGGGCGCGCGGCGGGACGTGGCGGCGCGGCAACTGGTACGACGGGCGGCGCCCGGCCGTCCGCCCCGGGCGGCGGAGAGCGCCGGAGCAGCGGGGCCCTCGGCCGCGGGCGAGCCGGCTCTGTCGCTGGTGATCGTGGCGCCCCGGGACGGGACCGCCGCGTACGCGCCCGATCCCGTCGCCGCAGAGCCGTGGCTGCATTCGGGGACCCCTCATCTCTATGCGGGGGTCGCGGAGGCCAGCGGGGTGGTGGGGCCGCTGGTGCTGCCGGGCGGGAGCGCGTGCGCGCAGTGCATGGCGCTGGCGCGGGCGGACCGTGATCCCGGGTGGCTGCGGATGCTGGCGCAGTGGCGCTCCGGGCGCGGCGGGCCCGTACCGGCGTGCGACGTCGGCCTGGCGACCACGGTGGCGGGGCTGGCCGCAGCGCACGCCCTGTCGTTCCTGGACGGTGAACTGCCCGCGACGACGGGGGTCCGCTGGGAGATTTCGCTGCCGCTGCTGGACTGGAGGCTGGAACCGGTGTCGCCGCACCGCGACTGTTCCTGCGGTGCGGGCGGGCGGTTCCGGGGGGAGCGTGGGCAGACTCACGCGGAGTGCGCCTCGGGCGCCGGGGAGCCACAGGACACAATGGCCGGGTGACCGTCGCAGGCGGCCACGGGTGTCTGGGATTTGGAGGGGCGCATGTCTGATCTTCCCCGGAAGGCGGTCACCCGTACCGCCAAGCTGGCAGCACTGCCACTGGGCTTCGCCGGCCGAGCCACCTGGGGCCTGGGCAAGAGAATCGGCGGCAAGTCGGCGGAGATAGTGGCGCGCGAGCTGCAACAGCGGACGGCGGACCAGTTGTTCAAGGTCCTCGGTGAGCTGAAGGGGGGCGCGATGAAGCTGGGCCAGGCCCTGTCGGTGTTCGAGTCCGCCCTCCCCGAGGAGGTCGCCGGGCCCTACCGGGCGGCGCTGACGAAGCTCCAGGAGGCCGCGCCGCCGATGCCGACGCGCACGGTGCACGCGGTGCTGGAGGAGCGGCTCGGGGCGCAATGGCGCGAGCTGTTCGTCGAGTTCGAGGACAAGCCGTCGGCCGCGGCTTCGATCGGCCAGGTGCACCGGGCCGTGTGGCACGACGGGCGCGAGGTGGCCGTCAAGGTCCAGTACCCGGGTGCCGGAGACGCTCTGCTCTCCGACCTGAACCAGCTGAGCCGCTTCGCCAGGCTGCTCGGTCCTCTGGTGCCGGGTATGGACATCAAGCCGCTCATCACCGAGCTGCGCGACCGGGTGTCGGAGGAGCTGGACTACGAACTGGAAGCAGCGGCCCAGCGGCAGCACGCGGAGCGGTTCGCCGACGACCCCGACGTGGTGGTGCCCGGCGTGGTGCACCAGAGCGATCAGGTGCTGGTGACCGAGTGGATCGACGGCATACCGATGGCGGACGTGATCGCCGACGGCACGCCGGAGCAGCGGGACAGGGCGGGGCAGCTGCTGGCCCGCTTCCTCTTCTCGGGGCCGGCCCGGACCGGCCTGCTCCACGCGGACCCCCACCCGGGCAACTTCCGGCTCCTCCCGGCGGACCCGGCGCAGGTCGAGGAAGGAGAAGGCGACGGCGATGCTGTTGAGGACGGCGGGGCAGGTCAATGGCGGCTCGGGGTGCTGGACTTCGGCACCGTGGACCGGCTGCCCGGCGGACTGCCCGCGACGATCGGCGCCTCCTTGCGGATGACGATCGACGGTGAGGCCGACGCGGTGTACGAACTCCTCCGCGAGGAGGGCTTCGTGAAGGATTCGATCGCTCTCGACCCGGAAGCGGTGCTGGAGTACCTGCTCCCGATCATCGAGCCGGCGCAGGTCGACGAGTTCACGTTCACCCGCAGCTGGATACGCCAGCAGGCGGCGCGGATCGCCGATGTGCGCTCTCCCGCGCACCAGTTGGGGAAGCAGCTCAACCTGCCGCCGGCCTACCTGCTGATCCACCGGGTGACCCTGAGCACCATCGGAGTGCTCTGCCAGTTGGGCGCGACCGTGCGACTGCGGCAGGAACTGGAGGAGTGGCTGCCCGGGTTCCTCGCGGATGAGGCCGAAGAAAGCGAGGAGGTCGCGCGGACCTCGGCGGACGAGGAGGACGGGGCTGTGGCCGGGGCCTGAGGGAGGCGTTCACCACCAGGGCGAGTCGAGCCTGCCCTCGATCGCCCTGAGGTTGGCGCGCGCGCAGTCGTCGCAGAAGTAGTGGCGACGACCGTTCTCCACCGAGCAGGTCCAGGTCGGCGGAGTGCTCTCGGCGGCCTTGCCGCACCGGGAACACACGACAGCCTCGTCACCCGCCCCGGCGCTCTCCCCGCCCAGGGCACGCTCGGCGAACTCGGCGGACTCGGCGGACTCGGCGGACTCGGCGGAGTCTCCGCCATGGGCGGTCTCGGCGGGCCGGGCGGGGGCCCTGGAGTCGGCCGGCTCGGCGGGTTTTCCCGGGCGGGCGGGGTCGGTGGGATGCTCGGATGGACTCGGCACTTGGTGACGATATCCCCGGCGGGCTGTCCGCAGGCGGTACAACGCACCGCGGGGGCCGGTCCGTTCGGACCGGCCCCCGCGGAGGGCTCATTGGAGCCAGGGCCTGCTCTGTTCCTGCCGGTTACTGCATGACCGACTTACTGCATGACCGCCATGGCCAGTGCGCGGCGGGCACGCAGTGAGACGCGCTCGGCGCGCCGCTGCATCCGCCGGGCGGCGACCAGGCGCACGGCCTGGTGTTCCGCCTCGGCTTCCCGCCGGCGTTCTTGCATATGGGCACGGGCCAGGGCTTCTGGGATGAGTTGCATCTCGCGGTTCCTGTTCTGACGCGAGTCGTTCGCGCCGCTGATGGTGACGTCGTGGGTAGCGGAGCCGAACGGCTCGCTGGGGGAAGAGGTCATCGGGGCCTGCTTCTTGGGATCGTGCGTATGGGGTCGGTCGATGGTTCCGGTGATGTTCATGCCGAAACCGGGTTCTTGCGCGGGCGGCCGCGCGGCCGCTTGCGGGCGACGACGACACCCTGGACGAAGAGCTCGCCACCCCAGACGCCCCAAGGCTCGCGGCGCTCCTTCGCACCGGCGAGGCATGCCTCGACCAGCGGGCAGGTGCGGCAGAGCGACTTGGCGTACTCGACATCGGCCGGGGACTCGGCGAAGAAGACTTCCGGGTCGTACGAGCGGCAGGGGACGGGTACGCCGAGGTTCTCGATGGCGTCGTCGAGCGCGGTGAGCGCGGTGAGCGGGGCGAGGGAAGTCGGGGCAGTCAAGGCTGAGTCCTCCGTGAGACCGGGCGGGATGATCGTTTGGGAAGGCGGTACGGACGGGGCGTGCGTATCGATTTGCACGGTGGTTGTTTCCTCGTCGAGTCGTTCCGGCCGGTCGGCCGGGTGGCGGTTGCTGTCCCGAGGCCCCTCCGCTCCGCTTTTCCCGTTCGGGAAAAACAGAAGGGCCGCGGATCCCTGGTGGGGTTCCGCGGCCCTGGAGGCGCCTGCCTGATCCTGGATCAGGCTGGATCACTCCAGGGTTCGAGCCCACGGAAGGCCCACATCGTCTGGTGCTGCGTCTGCTTCTTGTTCCTGGCTCCTGCACCGGCTGCCGCGAAGGCGTAGGCGTGCGCCTGTGCCGTCGCTACTGCTGCTGCCGGTGCCTCGGTCGGTCGCTCACTGCGCGCCAGGACGGCCAGGCCCGCAAGGGACGCCAGACGGACGGCGGGAATGACGGACAGACCGGTGCCAGGAAGCGAGAGGCCGAGCGAGCAGGGGGCGGCGACCGAGCGATCGGTCATTTTGGTGAAGTTCATGAAGCTGGTCACTGGGCTCGCCTCCTCTCGGCGTCTCGGGGACCTGATGGCGCGAGGCCGGTCCCTACGTATTCGGATAAGTACAGCACGGAATCAGGGCTTCAGAGAAGTCGCTGTTCCCGTGGTTAAGAACCTATGGGGATCTGCGGGGCATGCGCAAACTATTTTTCCGACGAGTTTGAATCAGTCCTCCTGGTCGACCCTCTCAAGCTCCTGACCTGCGCAGAGAGCCAGCACATCGGCCCCGAAACGGTCCAGCTTCCGCGCGCCGACCCCCGGGATCACGGCCAGTTCTCCCGGCTCGCCCGGCGCGGCCTCGGCGATGGCCATCAGCGTCTTGTCGGTGAAGACGCAGTACGCCGGCTGGCCCAGATCCCGGGCCTTGCCGGCCCGCCAGTCGCGCAGGCGTGCGTACAGACCCTCGTCCATGTCGGACGGGCAGTCCTCGCACCGCATCAGCTTCACCTCGCCGGCGTCGGTGAGGGTCTTGCCGCACACCCGGCACAGAGCGGAGCTCCGGCGCCTGCGCTTGGCGGCGCCGACCGCGGTGGCGCCGGTGCCGAGGGAGCCGCCCCGGGCGCTCGCTCCGCGGCTGCCCGGGGCGGAGGAACCGGGGCGCAGCCCGTTCAGGAAGCGGCTCGGGCGGCGTGAGGCCCGGCCGCCCGGGGAACGGGACAGCGCCCAGGACAGACGGAGGTGCAGGCGCGCGCGTGTGACCCCCACGTACAGGAGGCGTCGCTCCTCCTCGACCTGTTCGTCGGTCTTGGCGTAGGTGATCGGCATCATGCCCTCGGTCAGGCCGACCAGGAACACGGCGTCCCACTCCAGACCCTTCGCGGAGTGCAGCGAGGCGAGGGTGACGCCCTGGACGGTCGGCGCGTGCTGGGCGGCGGCGCGCTCGTCGAGCTCGGTCACGAGGTCGGCCAGTGTCGCGGTCGGCCTGGTCTTGGCGAAGTCCTCGGCGAGACGGACCAGGGCGGCCAGCGACTCCCACTGGTCACGGACCGCGCCCGAGCCGGCCGGGGGCTGGGTGCTCCAGCCGCTGCCGCTGAGGACGGCGCGGGTCTGGGAGGGCAGGTCGACCACGTCGTCGAGGAGCGGGTCGTTGTTCCCGAAGCGGGCGGCGCTGCGCAGCCCGTTGATCGCCTTGCGCACCTCCTGGCGCTCGAAGAACCGCTCCGCGCCCCGCAGCTGGTAGGGCACTCCCGCGTCGGCCAGTGCCTGTTCGTAGACCTCCGACTGGGCGTTGATGCGGTACAGCACGGCGATCTCGCCGGCCTGGACGCCGGCGTCGATGAGGTCCCGGATCCGGCGGGCGGTGCCCTCGGCCTCGGCGGGCTCGTCGGCGTACTCGGTGTAGACGGGCTCGGGGCCCGCCTCCCGCTGGGAGACCAGCTCCAGCCGGTGCTCGGCGGCGCGGCCGCGCGCCTGGCTCAGCAGCCCGTTGGCCAGGTGCACGACCTGGGGCGTCGACCGGTAGTCGCGGATCAGCTTCACGACCGTCGCGTCCGGGTGCTTGGTGCGGAAGTTCAGCAGGTGGTCGGGGGTGGCGCCGGTGAAGGAGTAGATCGTCTGGCTGGCGTCGCCGACGACGCACAGGTTCGGCCGGTCGCCCAGCCACAGTTCGAGCAGCCGCTGCTGGAGCGGGCTGACGTCCTGGTACTCGTCCACGACGAAGTGCTGGTACTGGCTGCGGACGTGGTCGGCGATGTCGTCGCGGTCCTGGAGGATGCCCACAGTGAGCAGCAGCACGTCCTCGAAGTCGATCATGCCTCGGTCGCGCTTGAGCTGTTCGTACATCGCGTAGATCTGGGAGATCTCGGCCGCGTCCCGCGGAGCTTCCCGGCCGGCCTTGGCCGCCGCCGCCGGGTAGTCGCCGGGGACGGTCTGGGTGACCTTCGCCCACTCGATCTCGCCCGTCACGTCCCTCAGCTCGTTGCGGTCGAGGCGGACCCGGCAGCGTGCCGCCGCCTCGGCGACCAGTTGGACCTTGCGCTCGACGAGCCGGGGGAGATCGCCACCGACGGCTTTCGGCCAGAAGTACTGGAGCTGGCGGAGGGCGGCGGAGTGGAAGGTGCGGGCCTGGACGCCGCCCGCGCCGAGCTGGCGGAGCCGCCCGCGCATCTCCCCGGCGGCCCGGTTGGTGAACGTGACGGCCAGCACGCTGGCGGGCTGGAGGATCCCGGCGCGCACGCCGAACGCGATGCGGTGCGTGATGGCGCGCGTCTTGCCGGTGCCCGCCCCCGCCAGGACGCACACCGGACCGTGCAGTGCCTCCGCGACCTGGCGCTGCTCGGGGTCGAGCCCTTCGAGCACCGCGTCCGCCGACTCGGGGACCTGCGGGAAAAGAGAGGAGTGCGTTGCTGCTGTCACACAGCCATGCTGCCAGGTCGGGAGAGATGGGAGGTGCCGTTGTCCACAGGGCCGGGGGGCCGGTACTACCGGTACGGGAATGGCCTCGCGGTCGCGTACGTTCAGCCTCTGGGACAACGGACCCCCAGCCGAGCAAAGGAGCGCCGAGGACATGCAGGGCACTGTGACGATGTACAGCACCACGTGGTGCGGCTACTGCCGTCGGCTCAAGAGCCAGATGGACCGCGAAGGCATCGCGTACAACGAGATCAACATCGAGCAGGACCCGGAGTCCGCGGCGTTCGTCGAGAAGGCCAATGGCGGAAACCAGACGGTCCCGACCGTGCTCGTGATCCCCCACCAGGGCGAGCAGTCGGTCATGACCAACCCCAGCCTCGCGCAGGTCAAGCAGGCGCTGGGCGTCTGAGGGGCCGCGTACGGCAGGTCGCCGTACGCCCCCGCGAAGGACGATGCCGAGGGGCCCCCGCGCACGGCGCGGGGG
>NZ_JBSGYQ010000118.1:0-10995 GCF_053610585.1 Streptomyces sp. NPDC054887
CGGCCGCGCCCCCCGCGCGGCCGGGGGGGGGGGGGGCGGGCCCCCCCCGCGCCCGGGGGTCAGGAGAGGGTGGGAACGATCTCGCGGACCTTGGCCGCGATCTCGGCGGGCAGCGGCGCGTAGTCGGCCTCGGCCAGGACCTTCTGGCCGTCCTCGCTGACGGCGTAGTTCAGGAACGCCTTGAGGGCGGGCAGCGTCTCCGCCTTGTTGCCCTTGTCGCAGGCGATCTCGTACGTCACCAGGACGATCGGGTAGGCGCCCTCGGCCTTGGTGGCGTAGTCGAGGGAGAGCGACAGGTCCTTGCCCGTGCCGGTCACCTTGGCGGCGGCGATGGCCTTGGAGGCGTTCTC
The DNA here is from genome assembly GCF_053610585.1 of Streptomyces sp. NPDC054887. NCBI lineage: Bacteria > Bacillati > Actinomycetota > Actinomycetes > Kitasatosporales > Streptomycetaceae > Streptomyces > Streptomyces sp. NPDC054887. The sequence goes on from NZ_JBSGYQ010000118.1 coordinate 351, forward strand.
CGTGGTGGCCTCGACCGGGGCGGAGGCACCGGTGTCGACCTTGACGGTGTTCAGCTTGTTGGCGGTCGCGTACGACAGCTCGAAGTAGCCGATCGCGCCGTTGGTGCCCTTGACGTTGGAGACGACGCCGGAGGAACCGTTGGCCGCCTGGCCGCCCTTGGCGGGCCACGACTTGGACTTCGGGTCGTACTTCCAGTCGCTCGCGGCGGCCGTGCTGAGGTACTTGCCCAGGTTCTGCGTCGTACCGGACTCGTCCGAGCGGTGGAACGCCTGGATGGTGGTGGACGGCAGCTTGGCGTCGGGGTTGAGCTTGGCGATCGCCTTGTCGTTCCACTTGGTGATCTTCGAGTCGAAGATCTGCGCCAGCGTCTTGGCGTCGAGCACCAGGTTGTCGACGCCCTCCAGGTTGTAACCGATGGCGACGGGGCCGCCGACCATCGGGAGGTTCACGCCCTGACCGGTCTTGCAGATCTTCTTCGACTCGGCGACCTCCTCCGGCTTGAGCGCGGAGTCGGAGCCGGCGAAGGCGACCTGGCCCTGGTTGAACTTGGTGATGCCGCCACCGGACCCGATGGCCTGGTAGTTGACCTCGACGCCCTCACAGGCTGCCTGGAAGTTCTTGACCCAGAGGTCCATGGCGTTCTTCTGGGCGGTGGAGCCGGCCGCGAGGAGCTGGCCCTTGGCGTCGTCGCACTTGATGTTGCTCGCGGCCTTCGTCTCACCGGAGCCACCGGTGGAGCCGCTGTTGTCGTCCGAGCCGCACGCCGTGAGGACCAGGGCGCCGGAGACGGCGAGGGCGCCGAGTGCGGTGGCGCGAAGCCGGTTCTTGCGCTGAAGCTTCACTTTCGGGTGTTCCTTCCAGGAGCCGCCTGGCCTGGCTGGTGGCGGCGTGCGAAGAGTGGATTTCTGGGCTGTCAGCTAAGGCAGTGGATCGGCCGTCCAGCGACGCGCCTCGCACTGTGTACGTCCGAAATTAGGCAGAACAGGTGAAGCCGTCGACGGGGGAGAGTGAACGGGAGGTGAACCGTGCCGAACGGTGTGGTGTGCGCGGTCGCCGCACGGCGCGGGGGTGCCCGGTGGCGCGGCCGGGGGGAGGCTCCCCTTGCCCGGAGTGACCGAAACGGCGGAATGTCCACTCTGCGCGATCGAGTGATGACCCTCTGTGATACCTTGCCGGGCTGTCGGCCGGGCATCTGCGCGCGGCGGTGAGCCGATGCCGCCGCGCGGACGGGACCCTCAGACGGTGACGACGGCCAGCAGCTCGTCGATCAGGGGCCGGTCGTGGCCGTAGGTGAGGCGGGCGCGGGCCTCGGCGGGGGGCAGCCAGGCGATCCGGTCCACCTCGTCGCCCGGCGTGAAAGCGCCGCCCGTCGTCTCCGCCGCCCAGTACGAGACCTGCTTCGGGCGGCCGTGGGCTGTGTAGCGCAGCGTGGTCAGGGCCGGGCCGGGCGCGCACCGGTGGCCGGTTTCCTCCAGGACCTCGCGCCGCGCGCACGCCGGCGCGTCCTCGCCGCGCTTGAGCTTGCCCTTGGGGTGCGACCAGTCGTCGTACTTGGGGCGGTGCACGAGACAGATCTCCAGGCCGCCGTCGACGGGCGAGCGGCGCCACAGCACGCAGCCCGCGGCGAGGACCGGGTCCGCGGGGCCGGTCATGAGGCCGTGGCCGCGGTCGGGCGCCACGCCTGCTGGAAGGCGAAGCGGGCCGCCTCCACCTCGTGGCGCTGGTCGGCGTGCAGGACGCCGAGGGCGTACGCGGTCGCCGGGGCGATGCGCGGGGTGCGGGCCGCGGAGGCTGCCGCGGTGGCCGCCTCGGCGGCGTCGCGGTGGCGGTCGAGGGCGCGGGCGGCGGGGGGAGCCTCGGCGGGGCCGGTGACGACCTCCTGCGCGTAGCGGTGCAGGCGCAGCAGCAGGCGTACCTGGTGCCAGGGGGCGTCCTGCGCCTCGCTGCTGGGCGTCGGGGCGAGGCCGTGGAGGAGCGCCTCGGCGTTGTACGGGTGTGCGGCGCGGCCGAGCGGCAGCGCGGCCACCGCCTCTCTGAGGCGCTGGTCGGCGCCGGTCGCGAGGGGCGCGAGCACTTCGGCGGCGGGCGCGGCGGCGGCGGGGCCGAGCGGCACGTCCGAGGCCAGTAACGCCACGGCGTCGACGACCGCGTGGAACCGGGAGGAGCCCAGCGCCTGGAGCGCGGCCGAGTGGGCCCGCGTCCTGGCCAGCGTCAGCTGCCGTTCCAGGAGCGCGCCGGCCCGGGCGGCGCCCACGGCCAGCGAGCTCCCCGCCTCGGCACCGGCGCCGCGCGCCGGGGGCACCGGGCTCCGGTCGCCGCCGCCGCCCGCCCCGGAGAGCCGGTTCAGGGAGTCGAGCAGCCGGTTCAGGCGGCCCGCGTAGGCGTGCTCGCGGGCCAGGACGCCGGAGAGCCAGGCCAGCTCCGCCCGCAGGGTGTCCGCCCAGGCCGTGTCGGTCAGCGGCCGGAAGGTGTGCAGCGTCCCGCTGATCCGCCGCGCCGCGCCGCGCAGCGCCCGGGCCGCCTCGGCCGCGTCCGCCGCGCCCTGCGGGTCCTGTCCGCTCTCGCGGTGCAGCCGCAGGCCGCGCAGGAAGTCGCCGGCCCGGGCGTGCAGGTACGGGGCGAGCAGCTCGTGGGAGGGCACGTCGTGGGAGGGCGCGTCGTACGCGGGCAGGTCCGCGGCGGACAGGGCCTCGGCGAGCGCCTCGGCGGGGAGGAGCTCGCCCGGCTCGGCCGGGAGCCCGCCGGTGTCCGGCCGCGAGCGGGTTCGGGGAGCGGTGTCACGGTGTCGCACGCCGGCGCCTCCGGGCGTCAATGAGCATCTCCTGTACGTGCCGCAGGGGCTGACCGTCGGCGTCCGCCGAGTGCCGTGTCCAGTTGCCGTCGGGGCCGAGGTGCCAGGACGCCGTCGAGTCGGACATCCCGGTTTCCAGCAGCCGGCTCAGCGACGCCCGGTGGGCGGGGTCGGTGACCCGTACCAGGGCCTCTATGCGGCGGTCGAGGTTGCGGTGCATCATGTCGGCGCTGCCGAACCAGACCTCGGGCTCGCCGCCGTTGCCGAAGGCGAAGAGCCGTGAGTGTTCGAGGAAGCGGCCGAGTATCGAGCGGACCCGGATGTTCTCCGAGAGGCCCGCGACACCGGGGCGCAGGGCGCAGATGCCGCGTACCCAGATGTCGACCGGCACGCCGGCCCGCGCGGCTCGGTAGCAGGCGTCGATGACCGCTTCGTCGACCATCGAGTTGACCTTGATCCGGACGTACGCGGGGCGGCCCGCCTGGTGGTGCGCGGTCTCCTTGTTGATCCGGGCGATCAGCCCGTCCCGGAGCGACTTGGGCGCGACGAGCAGGCGGCGGTACGTCTCCCGGCGCGAGTAGCCGGACAGCCGGTTGAAGAGGTCGGACAGGTCCGCGCCGACCTGGGGGTCGGCGGTGAGCAGTCCCAGGTCCTCGTAGAGGCGGGCCGTCTTGGGGTGGTAGTTGCCCGTGCCGACGTGCGAGTAGCGGCGCAGCAGGTCGCCCTCCTGGCGGACGACGAGGGACAGCTTGCAGTGGGTCTTGAGGCCGACCAGCCCGTACACCACGTGGCAGCCGGACTCCTCCAGCTTGCGCGCCCACTTGATGTTGGCCTGCTCGTCGAAGCGGGCCTTGATCTCGACGAGGACCAGGACCTGCTTGCCGGACTCGGCGGCGTCGATCAGCGCGTCCACTATCGGGGAGTCGCCCGAGGTGCGGTACAGCGTCTGCTTGATCGCCAGGACGTCCGGGTCCGCCGCCGCCTGCTCCAGGAACGCCTGCACGGAGGTGGAGAAGGAGTCGTACGGGTGGTGCAGCAGCACGTCGCGCTCGCGCAGCGCCGCGAAGACGTCCGGCGCGGACGCCGACTCGACCTCGGCGAGGTCGCGGTGGGTGCCCGCGATGTACTTGGGGAACTTCAGCTCCGGCCGGTCGAGCGCCGCGATCCCGAACAGCCCGGTCAGGTCCAGCGGGCCGGGCAGCGGGTACACCTCGGCGTCGGACATCTTCAGCTCGCGCACGAGCAGGTCCAGGACGTACGGGTCGATCGACTCCTCGACCTCCAGGCGCACCGGCGGCCCGAAGCGGCGGCGCATGAGTTCCTTCTCCAGCGCCTGGAGAAGGTTCTCGGTGTCGTCCTCCTCGACTTCGAGGTCCTCGTTCCTGGTCACGCGGAACATGTGGTGCGCGAGGACCTCCATGCCCGGGAACAGCTCTTCGAGGTGCGCCGCGATGACGTCCTCAAGAGGCACGTACCGCTGCGGGGACGCCTCCAGGAAGCGGGACAGCAGCGGCGGCACCTTGACGCGGGCGAAGTGGCGGTGGCCGCTGACCGGATTGCGTACGACCACGGCGAGGTTGAGCGAGAGTCCCGAGATGTACGGGAAGGGGTGCGCCGGGTCCACGGCGAGCGGCGTGAGCACCGGGAAGATCTGCTGGCGGAAGAGCGTGAACAGGCGTGCCTGCTCCTTCTCGGTCAGCTCGGGCCAGCGGATGAGGTGGACGCCCTCGTCGGCGAGGGCCGGGGCGATGTCCTGCTGGTAGCAGGCGGCGTGCCGGGCCATGAGCTCGCGCGAGCGGGTCCAGATCAGCTCCAGGACCTCGCGGGGCTGGAGGCCGGACGCGGACCGGGTGGCGACACCCGTCGCGATGCGGCGCTTCAGGCCGGCCACCCGGACCATGAAGAACTCGTCCAGGTTCGAGGCGAAGATCGCGAGGAAGTTCGCTCGTTCGAGGAGGGGCGTGGCCGGGTCCTCGGCGAGTTCGAGCACCCGCTCGTTGAAGGCGAGCCAACTGCGCTCGCGGTCGAGGAACCGGCCCTGCGGCAGCTCGGCGTCGGCCCCGGCGCCGTCCGCGTACTCGGCGTAGGCGTCCAGGTCGGCGTCGATGTCGGGATCCAGATTGGTCACCGGGGAACCCGCCAGGGTGTGCGGGCGGTGCGCGGCGATGGAACCGACGGACGGCTGAGCATGCTGGACAGGGACATCGGCGCTCGGCTGCTGGCTCATGACCCCATTGTTCCGCGCCTCGGGGGTGCCGGGCGCGTCGAGGAGGGGTGATGTGCGGGCGGCTCTCCCGTTCGGGGAGGGTGGCACAGCGGGCTGCATTCCGAGAGCGTCGCAAGCGTGTCTGAATACCCGGTAACGGCGACATGACATGCAGGCTGCGGGGCCGGGGCCGCGCCTGGGTGGCGGGGGCCCGGACGCGCCTCCCGTGCCCCGCACGTACCGGGCGGGTACGGCGGGACCGCGCAGACCCCCGTCCGGCGCGGTCCCGCCCGGATCAGGCGTGCCGGCGGCGCAGGACCCGGAGGGCGGCGTACACGATTGCCGCCGCGAGGGCCAGCGCGACCGCGCTCTCGACGAGCTGGGCATACCAGAAGTGCGCCTGGGGGTGGAAGTCAACGAACCAGTCGGTCACCGTGACGTCCGAGGGGCAGCGCGCGCCGTACAGCTTCTCGGGGACGCACTCGGACGGGAAGAAGCGTTCGCCGGCGGCGTTCTGCACACCCCAGTCGACGACGAGGACGTCCTTGGGCAGGCCGGTGGGGGTGGAGTTCTCCACGCTGCCGGGTCCGGTGAGCGTGTTCACCGGGATCAGGTCCCAGCGCACGGTTCCGACGCCGAGCAGCACCGCCCCAGTGGCCGCGGCCGTGGCCGCCATGGCGGCGACCGTGCGCCGTACGAGGAGGCCGGTCAGCGCGCCCACGGCGACGGCGAGCAGGCAGTACGCGACGAGGGCCGGGCCGGTCGCCTCGTACACGCCGCGATGGGGCCACCGCAGGTTCCACATGCCGAACATCCCGCCACCGCCGAGATGGAAGACGCCGATGAAGGCGAGGGCCGCGGCGGTGGCGAGCGTCGCGGCCATGGCGAGCTTCGAGGCGAACCACCGCGCGGGGGAGACCGACTGGGTCCAGGCGAGGCGGTGCAGGCCCGATTCCAGCTCGCGGGCGACGACCGGGCCGGCGACGAACGCCCCGATCAGCACCGGCAGGAGCAGGCTCGCGAGGGAGAGGTTCTTCACGTACTCGTACAGGAGGGTCGCGGCGCTGTGGAAGCCGAGGAACGTGTCGCTGCAGGGGCCGCCGTCCGAGCAGTCGAACTCCTTCTCGGGATAGGCCGACGCCGCCCACCGCAGGAAGCCCGTCAGTGCGGCGCCCAGGACGATGACGGCGAGGGCCAGTCGCAGCGGTGTGCGGTGCAGGCGCAGGAAGACCCACCGGAGGCCGTGCGGACCGCGCGGCGGGCGCCCGTCCGGGGTGTCCCGGGCAGTGTCCGGCGGTGTCGTCGTGGTGCTCACGCGGCCACCTCCCGCTCCGGGCGGGCCGTCGTGCCCGGGGTGAGCAGCGGTGGCGCGTCCGGGGAGCGCAGGTGGGCGAGCAACAGTTCCTCCAGGGTGGGCTCTTCGGCGTCCCAGTCGTCACCGACCGGGCCTTCTCGGCGGATCAGGGCGGTGGTCCCGCGCCCGGTGGCGCGCGCTTCGACGACGGTGTGCGGGGCCAGGGCCGATGCCGGCCCCAGGCCGGTCACCAGGGTGTGCGCCGCGACCAGGTCGTCGATGGGGCCGCCGAGGCGGATGCCCCCGCCGGAGACGAGGAGCAGGTGGTCGCAGGAGTCGGCGAGTTCGCCGACGATGTGCGACGACATCACGACGGTCGTGCCGTGTTCGACGGCCGTCGCCATGAGGGTGCCCATGAGCTGGTGCCGGGCGAGTGGGTCGAGGTCGGCCATCGGCTCGTCCAGCAGCATGAGTTCGGGCCGCTTGCCGAGCGCGAGAGCCAGGGCCACGCGGGTGCGCTGGCCGCCCGAGAGCGTGCGGACGCGTGCGCCGGGGTCGAGTCCTCCCTCCTGTACCACCCGGTCGGCGGTACGGGCGTCCCAGCGGCCGGGGTTCAGTTCGGCGCCCAGGCGCAGGGTGTCGGCCACGGTGAGCTGCGGGTAGAGCGGCTTGTCCTGGGCGACGTGGGCGATACGGTCGCGGGCGCCCGCCGGGTCGGAGCCCAGCACGGTGAGCGAGCCCTCGGTGGGGCGGAGCAGTCCGGCCGCGAGGGCGAGGAGGGTCGACTTGCCGGCGCCGTTGGGTCCGACGACCGCGCAGACGCGTCCCACGGGCAGCCGGAAGGAGCACGCGCGCAGGGCCCGGCCCCGCCGCCCGTAGCTCTTGCCCAGCGCGACCGCCTCGATGGCGGTGTCGGTCATGCGTGATCTCCCTCGAACAGGTCGTCCAGTACGGATGTGAAGAGCGCGGCCACGTCGTCCCTCTCCAGCCCGGCCTCGCGGGCCCGCCGCGCCCAGGCGGTGAGCTCGGCGTGCAGCGGGGACCGGGCGGGAGCGCCGCCGAGGGACCTGCGGACGAAGGTGCCCAGTCCCCTTCGCGCCTCGACCAGCCCTTCGCGTTCCAGCTCGCGGTAGGCCTTGAGGACGGTGTTGGGGTTGATGGCGGTGGCTTCGACGACCTCGCGTGCGGTCGGCAGCTTGTCGCCGGGCTCCAACAGGCCCAGGCGCAGCGCCTGTTTGGTCTGGTGGACGATCTGGAGGTAGGTGGCGACGCCGGACCGCCGGTCGATGCGGTATTCGACCATGTGCCTTGAACCCCCTTTCACTAATTAAGTAGTGGAAGGGTGATGCAAAAGAGGGGGCGGTGTCAACCGCCCCCTCGGGAAACCGTGTTGGCGAGTGTGCCGGTCACGACTCCGTGCGGTACATCAGGTCCGTCTCGTGGGTGGTGAAGCCGAGCCGCTCGTACACCGTCACCGCCGCCGTGTTGTCCGCGTCGACGTACAGCATCGCGGTCGGCACGCCCTGCGCCGCCAGGTACCGCAGGCCCGTCGCGGTGAGGGCCTTGCCGAGGCCGCCGCCCTGCGCGTCGGGGCGGATGCCGACGACGTACACCTCGCCGAGCTGGTCCTCGGCGTGCACCTTCGTCCAGTGGAAACCGACGAGTTCGCCGTCGCGCTCCGCGAGGAAGAAGCCCTTGGGGTCGAACCACGGCTCGGCCCTGCGGTCGTCGAGGTCGCGCTGCGTCATGCCGCCCTGCTCGGGGTGGTGCGCGAACGCGGCGGCGTTCACGGCCAGCCAGGCCGCGTCGTCCTGCCCCGGCACGAAGGTGCGCACGCTCACGCCGGCCGGGTACACCGGCTCCGGGATGTCCAGCGGGCTCAACGGGCGGCGCATCTGCCGCAGTTCGCGGAAGAGGGTGAGACCGAGGACCTGGGCGAGGTGCCGGGCCGCCGACTTCCCGCCGTGCGCCCACACCCGCAGCCGCTTCCCCGACGCGTCGAGCACGGTCGTGCCGAGCGTGCGCCCGTGTCCGTGACCTCGGTGCGAGGGGTGAACGACCAGCTCGGCGGCCGGCGCCTCGACGGGGTCGGTGTCTTCCAGCTGCGCGTATCCGAGGAGCGGCCCGTCGCCGACGTACAGCAGGAAGTGCCGGATCCCCTCCCGCTGTCCGCCGCGCAACTGGAGCCGGCCCTGCTCGGACACGGCCTGCGTCCCGTCCACGCGGGCGGCCTCGTCGAGGAGCGTCAGGACCTCCTGGGCCTGCCCGGCGTCGAGCGCGTCGAGGGTCTGGATCTTCCTGAGGAAGGCGGGGGTGGCGGGGTCAGTCGTCATGAGTACGAGCGTACGGCCGCCGTACGGCAACCAGCTTGTAACCCGTCACCCCCTGTTGCGCTACGCGCGTTGACTTTAGGCTGCGGTTCGTCATCACGCTGCACTCACAAGGGGACAGATGTCAGCGAACCCTCGTACCAACCGCAAGCACCGAGCGGCCCGGCGCATACTCGCCTCGGCCGCCGGTCTCGCCACCCTCGGCGCGCTCGTCGCCGCGATGCCGGCCTCCGGTGCCGAGGACGCCGACGGCGGCGACGCGCGGCACACGTCGAAGCCCTCGCGGACCGTGGACGTGCAGCTGCTCTCCTTCAACGACCTGCACGGAAACCTGGAGCCCCCGGCGGGCTCGGCCGGCATGGTCAACGAGACGCAGCCCGACGGCACGGTGAAGGCGATCCCGGCCGGCGGCGTCGAGCACCTGGCGACCTCGCTGCGCAAGGCCCGCCAGGGCGAGCGGTACTCCGTCACCGCGGCCGGCGGCGACATGATCGGCGCCAGCCCGCTCATGTCCGGCCTGTTCCACGACGAGCCGACGATCGAGGCGCTGAACAAGCTCGACCTCGACGTCTCGGCCGTCGGCAACCACGAGTTCGACGAGGGCGCCACCGAGCTGGCCCGCATGCAGAACGGCGGCTGCCACCCGGTCGAGGGCTGCTTCGAGAAGGACAGGGAGTTCCCGGGCGCGGACTTCCCCTACCTCGCCGCGAACGTCACCAACGAGAAGACCGGCAAGCCGATCCTCAAGCCGTACACGGTGTGGAAGAAGAACGGCGTCAAGATCGGCTTCATCGGCGTGACCCTCGAAGGCACCCCGGGGATCGTCACCGAGAACGGCATCAAGGGCCTGAAGTTCCACGACGAGATCGAGACGGTCAACAAGTACGCCAAGGAGCTCGACCGCCGGGGCGTCAAGTCGATCGTCGCGCTCATCCACGAGGGCGGCTCGCCCGCCTCCTCGTCGTACAACTACGACTGCGACTCCCCGGGCGCCGGCGACGGCATCTCCGGCCCGATCGTCGACATCGCCAAGGGCATCACGCCGAAGGTCGACGCGCTGGTCACCGGCCACACCCACCAGGCGTACGTGTGCACCGTCCCCGACCCGGCGGGCAAGCCGCGCATGGTCACCTCGGCGTCCTCGTACGGCAAGCTCTACACGGACACCACGCTCACCTACGACCGCCGCACCCAGGACATCGTGCGCACGGGCGTCAAGAGCGCGAACCACGTCGTCGTCCGCGACCAGGAGCAGGCCAAGATCTGGGCGCCGGACATGACCTCGCTCATCGGCCGCTGGAACGCGCTGGCCGCGCCCATCGCGAGCAAGCCGCAGGGCTTCATCGCCGCCGACATCAACGGGCGCGGTTCGACGGCTCCCGAGAAGCCGCTCGGCGACCTGATCGCGGACGCGCAGCTGGAGGGTCTGTCCCCGGCCGACAAGGGCGGCGCGCAGATCGCCTTCATGAACCCGGGCGGCATCCGCTCCGACCTCGTCTTCAAGGCGAGCGGCAGTGAGGGCGACGGTGTCGTGACGTACGGCGAGGCGTTCACCGTCCAGCCGTTCACCAACATGATGAACGTCGTCGACCTGACCGGCGCCCAGCTGATCACCGCGCTCCAGCAGCAGGTCAGCGGCGGCAACGAGGCTTCGCCGAAGATCCTCCAGGTCTCGAAGGGCTTCACGTACACCCTGGACATGACGAAGACGGGCGCCGCCCGTATCGACGTCTCCTCGGTGAAGCTCAACGGTGTCGCGCTCGACCCGGCGAAGACGTACCGCGTCGCGATGAACGAGTTCCTCGCGGGTGGCGGCGACGGCTTCCCCGTCTTCAAGGAGCACAAGAACAAGCTGGTCGGCGCGTCCGACCTGGACGTCTTCAACGCCTACCTGGCGAAGAACTCCAGCGCGGCCGCCCCCATCACGCCCCCGGCGGCCGACCGCATCACGGTCGTGAAGTAGCGGCGGGCAGCGGTAAGGCAGCGGGGCGGCGTCGGCGGCGGCGACCCCGGCCTCCTCGGC
>NZ_JBSGYQ010000119.1:0-10970 GCF_053610585.1 Streptomyces sp. NPDC054887
CCCCTGTACAGGGGGGCGGGCCGCCGCCGTTCGCGCGTCGCGCGGGGGCGTCAGGCCGCGTCGTGCCCGCCGCCGCCCAGGTGGTGCACCCGGACCATGTTGGTCGTGCCGGGCACGCCGGGGGGCGAACCGGCGGTGATGACCATGGTGTCGCCGTTGTTGTAGCGCTGGAGCTTGAGCAGCTCGGCGTCGACGAGGTCGACCATCGCGTCGGTGTTGTCGACGTGCGGGACGACGAAGGACTCGACGCCCCAGCTCAGCGCGAGCTGGTTGCGGGTGCCGACGTCGGTCGTGAAGGCCAGGATCGGCTGCGCCGCGCGGTAGCGGGACAGCCGGCGGGCCGTGTCGCCGGACTTGGTGAAGGCGACCAGCGCCTTGCCGTTCAGGAAGTCCGCGATCTCGGCGGCCGCGCGGGCGACCGAACCGCCCTGTGTACGGGGCTTCTTGCCCGGTACGAGCGGCTGGAGGCCCTTGGCCAGCAGCTCCTCCTCCGCCGCGACGACGATCTTCGACATCGTCTTGACGGTCTCGATCGGGTACGCGCCGACCGAGGACTCGGCGGACAGCATGACCGCGTCCGCGCCGTCCAGGATCGCGTTGGCGACGTCGGACGCCTCGGCGCGCGTCGGGCGCGAGTTGGTGATCATCGACTCCATCATCTGGGTCGCGACGATCACCGGCTTGGCGTTGCGGCGGCACAGCTCGATGAGCCGCTTCTGCACCATCGGGACCTTTTCGAGCGGGTACTCGACGGCCAGGTCGCCGCGCGCGACCATCACACCGTCGAACGCCATGACGACGCCCTCCATGTGCTCGACGGCCTGCGGCTTCTCCACCTTGGCGATGACGGGGACCCGGCGGCCCTCCTCGTCCATCACCTTGTGGACGTCCTTGACGTCGTCGGCGTCGCGCACGAAGGACAGCGCGACCATGTCGCAGCCCATCCGCAGGGCGAAGCGCAGGTCCTCGACGTCCTTCTCGGAGAGGGCGGGGACGTTGACCGCCGCGCCCGGCAGGTTGATGCCCTTGTGGTCGGAGACCACACCGCCCTCGATCACGATGGTGTGGACCTGGGAGCCCTCGACCGACACGACCTTGAGCTCGACGTTGCCGTCGTTGATCAGGATCGGGTCGCCCTTGGACACGTCTCCGGGCAGACCCTTGTAGGTCGTGCCGCAGATCGACTTGTCGCCCGGGACGTCGTCGACGGTGATGACGAACTCGTCCCCGCGGACCAGCTCGACCGGCCCCTCGGCGAACTTCGCCAGCCGGATCTTCGGACCCTGGAGGTCGGCGAGCACGCCCACGGCGCGGCCCGTCTCCTCGGCGGCCTTGCGGACACGGTCGTACCGGCCCTGGTGCTCGGCGTGGGTGCCGTGGCTGAAGTTGAATCGGGCCACGCTCATGCCGGCTTCGATCAGAGCCACGAGCTGGTCATGGGAGTCGACGGCTGGACCCAGTGTGCAGACGATTTTGGAACGGCGCATGAGGCGGATCCTATCGGTTTGTTTCGCTGCGGAATATTCCGTCTGGTGGAATGTACAAATGGGCGGTACGCCGCTCAGGCGTTGACCAACGCGTACGTCTGGCGGGCGATCTCCAGCTCCTCGTCGGTCGGTACGACCGCGACCGCGACCCGGGCGTACCCGGGCGAGATCAGCCGCGCCGCGTCCGACCGTACGGCGTTGAGCTCCGCGTCCACCACCAGGCCCAGCTCCTCGAGACCCGCGATCGCCGCCGCGCGCACCGGCGCCGCGTTCTCGCCGACCCCGGCGGTGAACACCACCGCGTCGACCCGGCCGAGGACGGCGTAGTACGCGCCGATGTACTTCTTCAGCCGGTGGATGTAGATGTCGAAGGCCAGCAGGGCCCGTTCGTCGCCCTCGTCGACGCGGCGGCGTATCTCGCGCATGTCGTTGTCGCCGCACAGGCCGACCAGGCCGCTCTTCTTGTTCAGCAGTACGTCGATCTCGTCCGTGCTCATCCCGCCGACCCGCTCCAGGTGGAACGTCACCGCGGGGTCGACGTCACCGGAGCGCGTACCCATGACCAGTCCCTCCAAGGGGGTCAGTCCCATGGACGTGTCCACGCACTTCCCGCCGCGCACGGCGGAGGCCGAGGCGCCGTTGCCCAGGTGCAGCACGATGACGTTGACCTCGGACGGGTCCTTGCCCAGCAGCTTCGCCGTCTCGCGCGAGACGAACGCGTGCGAGGTGCCGTGGAAGCCGTACCGGCGGATGCGGTGGGCGTCGGCCGTCTCGACGTCGATCGCGTAGCGGGCAGCGGACTCCGGCATCGTCGTGTGGAAGGCGGTGTCGAAGACGGCGACCTGCGGCAGGTCGGGGCGCAGCGCCTGCGCGGTGCGGATGCCGGTGATGTTCGCCGGGTTGTGCAGCGGGGCGACCGGGACGAGCCGTTCGATCTCGGCCAGCACCTCGTCGGTGATGACGGTCGGCGCGCTGAACCGCAGGCCGCCGTGCACGACGCGGTGACCGATGGCGGCGAGCTCGGGCGAGTCGAGGCCCAGCCCGTCGCGCGCCAGCTCCTCGGCGACGGCCTTCAGCGCGGCCTCGTGGTCGGCGATCGGCCCGGTGCGCTCCCGCTTGCCGCCCGCCGGGCCGCCGTCGCCGGCGAGGGGGCTGTGCACCAGGCGCGAGGTCTGCTCGCCGATCCGCTCGACCAGGCCGACGGCGAGGCGCGAGCTGTCGCGCATGTCGAGCAGCTGGTACTTCACCGACGAGGAGCCGGAGTTGAGGACGAGGATGCGCTGGGCTGCGGTCACGGGTGCGGTGCCTTCTCGGGTCGGGGTGGAGGTCATGCGCTCGTGTCCTGCGCCTGGATCGCCGTGATGGCGACCGTCTGGACGATGTCCTGGACCAGGGCGCCGCGCGACAGGTCGTTGACCGGCTTGTTCAGGCCCTGGAGCACCGGTCCGACGGCGACGGCCCCGGCGGAGCGCTGGACGGCCTTGTAGGTGTTGTTGCCGGTGTTGAGGTCCGGGAAGATCAGCACCGTGGCCTGCCCGGCGACCTCGGAGCCGGGCAGCTTGGTGGCGGCCACCGAGGGCTCGACCGCCGCGTCGTACTGGATCGGCCCCTCGACCAGCAGATCCGGACGGCTGACGCGCACCAGTTCGGTCGCGTCGCGGACCTTGTCGACGTCCGCGCCGCTGCCGGAGCTGCCGGTCGAGTACGAGAGCATCGCGATCCGGGCATCCACGCCGAACTTCTCGGCCGTGACCGCCGACTGGACGGCGATGTCCGCGAGCTGGACGGCGTCGGGGTCCGGGTTGACCGCGCAGTCGCCGTACACGAGCACCCGGTCGGCGAGCAGCATGAAGAAGACCGACGAGACGATCTTGGCGTCCCGCTTGGTCTTGATGATCTCGAAGGCGGGGCGGATGGTCGCGGCCGTGGAGTGCACCGAACCCGACACCATGCCGTCGGCAAGACCCTCGTGCACCATCAGCGTGCCGAAGTAGTTGACGTCGGCCACCACGTCGTACGCCAGCTCCACGCCGACGCCCTTGTGGGCGCGCAGTTTCGCGTAGGTCTCGGCGAACCGGCCGCGCAGCTCGGAGGTCTGCGGGTCGATGAGCTGGATGTTCCCGAGGTCGATGCCCAGGTCGGCGGCCTTCTTGCGCAGAACGTCGACGTCGCCGAGCAGCGTCAGGTCGCACACGTCGCGGCGCTGGAGCACGTCGGCGGCGCGCAGCACGCGCTCCTCGGCGCCCTCGGGCAGCACGACGCGCCGGCGGTTCGAGCGGGCCCGCTCCAGCAGCTCGTGCTCGAACATCATCGGCGTCACGCGTCCGCTGCGGACCACCGACATCCGGGCCAGCAGGTCGGCCGTGTCGACGTACCGCTCGAAGAGGCCGAGCGCGGTCTCCGCCTTGCGGGGGGTGGCCGCGTTCAGCTTGCCCTCCAGGGCGAACAGCTCGCCCGCCGTGGGGAAGGATCCCCCGGCCACCGAGACCACCGGGGTCCCGGGCGCCAGGCGCGACGCCAGGGTCAGCACCTCGTCGCCGGGGCGCTCGTCGAGGGTCAGGAGTACGCCCGCTATCGGCGGGGTCCCGGCGCTGTGCGCGGCGAGCGCGCCCACCACCAGGTCGGCGCGGTCGCCCGGGGTCACGACCAGGCAGCCGGGGGTCAGGGCGTTCAGGAAGTTCGGCAGCATCGCGCCGCCGAAGACGAAGTCGAGGGCGTCGCGCGCCAGCCCCGCGTCGTCGCCGAGCACCACCTTGCCCCCGAGGGCGTGGGTGATCTGGGCGACCGTGGGAGCGGCCAGCGCGGGCTCGTCGGGCAGCACGTAACAGGGCACCGGGAGGCGTGCCTGGAGGCGGTCGGCGACCTCCGCGCGGTCGGCGGGGGCGACCCGGTTGGCCACCATGGCCAGCACCTGGCAGCCGAGGGCCTCGTACGCGCGGTAGGCGTTGCGGGTCTCGGCGCGCACGGCGTCGGCGGGCTGGTTCTTGCCGCCGACCACCGGGATCACCGAGGCGCCGAACTCGTTGGCCAGGCGGGCGTTCAGCGCCAGTTCCTCGGGCAGCTGGGTGTCGGCGAAGTCGGTGCCGAGCACGAGGACGACCTCGTACTCCCGCGCCACCCGGTGGAAGCGGTCGACGATCCGGGAGACCAGTTCGTCGGTGCCCTTCTCGGCCTGGAGCGCCGCCGCCTCCTGGTAGTACATGCCGTACCCGGTGGCCGGGTCCTGCGACAGCCGGTAGCGGGCGCGCAGGAGGTCGAAGAGCCGGTCCGGCCCGTCGTGCACCAGGGGACGGAACACCCCCACCCGGTCCACCTGGCGCGTCAGGAGCTCCATGACTCCCAGCTCGATGACCTGCCGGCCGTCTCCCCGGTCGATCCCGGTCACGTACACGCTGCGCGTCACGCGTGCTCTCCGTCCAGATAGGGTGGTCTTGCCCTCTTGACAATACCTGTGTGGGTGGATAGGGCGCCCGCCGGGCAGGGGCCTGTGAGGCCGGGACCGAAGGTCTCGCACGGGTGCGTCCCACGGTCCGCGCGACCCCTCCGTACGGCCCGACGCGGGCCCTTATGGAGGAGTAGCCGCAAGCGCCGCGCCCATGCGAGCCGTGAAACAATCGGATTCTGGCTCACATGTACCACTAGGAGCAGGAGACACAGCACGATGCGTATCGGAGTCCTCACCGCAGGCGGAGACTGCCCCGGGCTGAACGCAGTGATCCGGTCGGTCGTGCACCGGGCCGTCGCGGGGCACGGCGACGAAGTCATCGGCTTCGAGGACGGCTTCAAGGGGCTGCTCGACGGCCACTTCCGCCCCCTCGACCTCGATGCCGTGAGCGGCATCCTGGCCCGCGGCGGCACGATCCTCGGCTCGGCGCGTCTGGAGCGCGACCGGCTGCGCGAAGCGGCCGAGAACTGGCAGGAGTTGGCGGCCAGGTCCGGCATCGACGCGCTCATCCCGATCGGCGGCGAGGGCACCCTCACCGCGTCCCGGATGCTGTCGGACGCGGGGATGCCGGTCGTCGGCGTACCGAAGACCATCGACAACGACATCAACGGCACCGACCGCACCTTCGGCTTCGACACGGCCGTGGGCGTCGCCACCGAGGCCATAGACCGTCTGAAGACCACCGCCGAATCGCACCAGCGCGTGATGGTCGTCGAGGTCATGGGCCGGCACGCCGGGTGGATCGCGCTGGAGTCCGGCATGGCGGGCGGCGCGCACGGCATCTGCCTGCCCGAGCGGCCCTTCCAGGTCGACGACCTGGTCAAGATGGTCGAGGAACGCTTCTCGCGCGGCAAGAAGTTCGCCGTCGTCTGCATCGCGGAAGGCGCGCGTCCGGCCGAGGGCTCCATGCCGTACGAGAAGGGCGTCATCGACCAGTTCGGGCACGAGCGCTTCACCGGCATCGGCAACCGGCTCGCCAGCGAGCTGGAGAAGCGCCTCGGCAAGGAGGCCCGGCCGGTCATCCTCGGCCACGTCCAGCGCGGTGGCACCCCGACGGCGTACGACCGCGTCCTCGCCACCCGCTTCGGCTGGCACGCGGTGGAGGCGGTGCACCGCGGGGACTTCGGCAACATGACGGCGCTGACCGGCACCGAGATCACGACGGTGCCGCTGGCGGCGGGCGTCGAGGAGCTGAAGACGGTTCCGGACGCGCGGATGCACGAGGCCGAGTCCGTCTTCTGAGCCGGGCCGGCCGGGCGGCCCCCGTGTCACGGCGGGCGGCGGGGCCGCCGGCCGGTCGGTCAGCGCGGTGCCAGCCGCCAGAAGTGGCCGACGATCTCGTCCAGGAACTCCCGGCCCTTCGCGCCGTCCTGGGCGCCGCCGCCGCTCCAGCTCAGCGTCGAGACCATCCGCGACTGGTAGTCGGTGTGCAACTGCTGGAGGATGTCCTCCAGCCGGCGCTTGGGCATCGGGACCAGCTTGGCGGCCGGCCGTACGTACGCCTGCCAGCGCGTGGTCACCGCGCTGCACAGCACCTCCGCCAGATCCTCGTCGCGGCCCGTCGCCGTGACGAACTCGCGCGGGGACAGGCCGAGCGCCTCCGACAGCGCCGCGGACTGCCGCTCGTTGCCGCGCCAGCGCCCGGCGTCCTCCATCCGCTGGTACGCCGCCGCGTCCACGCCCACCATCCTGGCCAGGTCGGGCGCCGCCAGACCCCGCGCCATCCGGTGCTCGCGCAGCGTGCCCGGGGCGGCGATCAGGTCGCCGACGGCGCACCACAGGACACCGGCGAGCGCCGTGATCTCCTGCATGTCCGGCGCGCGCTGGCCGCGCTCCCAGGCGACGACGAGGTCGGGGCCGACGTTCATTCCGTACTGGGCGCGGAGCCCGTAGGCGACGTGGCCGGGGGCCATGCCCAGGGCCTCGCGCAGGCGGCGCGCTGCGAGGGCGTTGAAAGGCGGAGAGGGGTGCACGGGCACACCGTACGGACGGCGGGGGCCCGATGACTACGGTGCGTTCACCCAACATCACAAGTCGTAGGAACGTCCGACCCGACCGCGACCGCTCATGCACTCCTCACGTTACCGTCCGGTCACTCTGGGCTCACCGCAGGGCGATCCACCGGTAGTGCAGCTCGGGGCGGCCGACCTGTCCGTACTGCGGCGCGCGCTCGGCGCGGCCCGCGGTGACCAGGTGTTCCAGGTACCTGCGGGCGGTGATCCGGGAGATGCCCAGCTCGGCGGCTGCCGCGGCGGCGGTCGTCCCGGCCGGTGATCCGCGCAGCACCCGGGTCACCGCTTCGAGCGTCGGGGCGCTGAGCCCCTTGGGCAGGGCGGCGGGCTGCGGGGTGCGCAGCGCGGCGAGGGCGCGGTCCACCTCGTCCTGGCCGCTGGCCTCGCCGGCGGCGGCGCGGAACTCGGCGTACCGGGTGAGGCGGTCGCGCAGGGTGGCGAAGGTGAAGGGCTTCAGGACGTACTGCACGACGCCGAGGGACACCCCTTCGCGTACGACGGCGAGATCGCGGGCCGAGGTGACCGCGATGACGTCGGCGGTGTGGCCGGCGCCCCGGATGGAGCGCACGAGCTGGAGGCCGTGGCCGTCGGGCAGGTACAGGTCCAGGAGCAGCAGGTCGACGGGGACCCGGTCGAGTGCCCGCACCGCCTCGGCCCGCGAGTGCGCCACCCCGGCGACGGCGAAACCCGGGACGCGGCCGACGTACAGGGCGTGGGCGTCGGCGGCGACGTGGTCGTCCTCGACGACCAGGACCCGGATGGGACGCGTTGCGAGGCCGCTCATGCGGTCACCTCCGGGCGCGCGGGGCCGACGCTCGCGGCGGGGCGGGCCGTGCACCGGGTCATGACCCCGCCTGCCCGGCGGTCGCGCGCAGCGGCAGGCGCACCGTGAACTCCGCGCCGCCACCGGGGGCGCGGGTGAGCGCGACCGTGCCGCCGCCCCGGCGCACCGTCTGCCGGACCAGCGCGAGCCCGAGCCCCCGCCCCGCGCTCTTCGTCGACCAGCCCCGGGCGAACACCGCGTCCGCGGCGGAGGGCGCGACGCCGGGCCCCGTGTCGGCGACGCGCAGCAGCAGTTCGCCGCCCCGGTCGGTGCGGGCCGTCACGGTGACGCGCGCGCCGTCGCTGCCCTGCGCCGCGTCCACCGCGTTGTCGATCAGGTTGCCCAGGATCGTCACCAGGTCGCGGGCGGGGAGTGTGCCCGGCAGGAGGCCGTCGTCGATCCGGCTGTCCTCGTCCAGTACGAGCGCCACGCCCCGCTCGTTCGCCTGCGCCGCCTTCCCCAGCAGCAGCGCCGCCAGGACCGGCTCGCCGACCGCGCCGACGACCTGGTCGGTCAGGGCCTGGGCCAGCTCCAGTTCCGCCGTGGCGAACTCCACCGCCTCGTCCGCGCGGCCGAGTTCGATGAGGGAGACGACGGTGTGCAGGCGGTTGGCCGCCTCGTGGGCCTGGGAGCGCAGCGCCTGGGTGAAACCGCGCTCCGAGTCCAGCTCGCCGGAGAGCGCCTGGAGTTCGGTGTGGTCGCGCAGGGTCACGACCGTGCCGCGCTTCTCCCCGCCGCGCACCGGGCGGCTGTTGACGACGACCACCCGGTCCGCCGTCAGGTGCACCTCGTCGACGCGCGGCCCGGGGTCGAGCAGCGCCGCCGTGAGCGGGCCCGGCAGGTCCATCTCGGCCACCGGTCGGCCGACCGCGTCCGGCCCCAGCCCGAGCAGTTCCCGCCCGCCGTCGTTGATCAGCGCGATGCGCTGGCGGCCGTCGAGCATCAGCAGCCCCTCGCGCACCGCGTGCAGCGCCGCCTCGTGGTAGTCGTGCATGCGGCTCAGCTCGCGGGCGTTCATGCCGTGCGTGTGCCGCCGCAGCCGGGCGTTGATGACGTACGTACCGACGCCGCCGAGTGCGAGCGCGCCCGACGCCACGCCGAGCAGGGCGGCCACCTGCTCGCGGACCTGCGCGCTGATCGCCTCGATGGTGATGCCCGCGCTGACGAGCCCGACGATCCGTCCGCCGCGCGCCTCGGTGTCCCGTACCGGCGCCACCACGCGCACCGAGCGCCCCAGCACTCCCACGTACGTCTCGGCGAACGTGCGGCCCGCGAGGGCGGGTCCGGTGTGGCCCAGGTACGCCCTGCCGATCTGCTGCGCCTCCGGGTGCGTCCAGCGGGTGCCGTCCGGCGCCATGATCGTGACGAAGGTGACGCCCGCCTCCTTGCGCAGGGCCTCGGTGTACGGCTGGAGCAGCCCCGTCGGGTGGTCGGAGCGGGCGGCCTCGATCACCGCCGGGGACTTCGCCACGGCGGTGGCGGTCGCGTACACCTGCCGGCGGGCGGTCTCCTCGGCCTGGGACTTGTCGGAGAAGTACGCGAAGGCCGAGCAGCCCGCGACGAGGACCGCGACCAGGACGACCTGCATCGCGAACAGCTGGCCGGCCAGGCTGCGGGGGCGGGGAACGCGCATGCGGCAAGTGTGCGGCACGTGCGCCCGGCCGAAAACCCGTGAACGAAATGCACGTAACGGTGACCGCCGTCACAGCCTGGTGGATAGTCGCCGGGACCCAACGGGACGTGGGTATCGCAGGACGAGCCGAGGAGGCCCCCGTGGCAGGCACAGCAGGTACAGCCGCAAGGCGGGACCGTACGCACTATTTGTACATCGCCGTGATCGTCGCCGTCGTACTCGGCGTGGCGGTGGGCTTCGCCGCCCCCGGTGTGGCCGTCGAGCTGAAGCCGCTCGGCACCGGATTCGTGAATCTGATCAAGATGATGATCTCGCCGATCATCTTCTGCACGATCGTGCTGGGCATCGGCTCGGTCCGCAAGGCCGCCAAGGTCGGCGCGGTTGGCGGCATCGCGCTCGGCTACTTCACCGTCATGTCGCTGGTCGCCCTCACCATCGGCCTGGTCGTGGGCAACGTGCTGCACCCCGGTGACAGCCTGGCGGTGACCGACGCCGTCAAGGAGGCCGGACAGGGCCAGGTCGCGGCCGAGGCCAAGGACACGGTGGAGTTCCTGCTCGGGATCATCCCGACGACGTTCGTCTCCGCCTTCACGACGGGAGAGGTCCTCCAGACCCTCCTGGTCGCCCTGCTCGCCGGTTTCGCCCTTCAGGCCATGGGCGCCGCGGGCCAGCCCGTGCTGCGCGGGGTCGAGCACGTCCAGCGGCTGGTGTTCCGGATCCTGGCCATGGTGATGTGGGCCGCGCCGATCGGCGCCTTCGGCGCGATCGCGGCCGTCACGGGCTCGGCCGGTCTGGACGCGCTCAAGAGCCTCGCCGTGCTGATGCTGGGCTTCTACGTCACGTGCTTCCTCTTCGTCTTCATCGTGCTGGCCGCGCTGCTGCGCCTCGTCGCGGGCCTCAACATCCTCACCTTCTTCAAGTACCTGGGCCGCGAGTTCCTGCTGATCCTGTCCACTTCCTCGTCCGAGTCCGCCCTCCCGCGGCTCATCGCGAAGATGGAGCACCTGGGCATCAGCAAGCCGGTGGTCGGCATCACGGTTCCCACCGGGTACTCCTTCAACCTCGACGGCACCATGATCTACATGACCATGGCCTCGCTGTTCATCTCCGACGCCATGGGCGACCCGATGTCCATCGGCGAGCAGATTCCGCTTCTCCTCTTCCTCCTCGTGGCGTCGAAGGGCGCGGCGGGTGTCAGCGGGGCCGGTCTGGCCACGCTGGCCGGCGGCCTCCAGTCGCACCGTCCGGAGCTGGTCGACGGCGTCGGCCTGATCGTCGGCATCGACCGCTTCATGAGCGAGGCGCGCGCCCTGACGAACTTCGCGGGCAACGCGGTGGCGACGGTACTCGTCGGCACGTGGACGAAGGAGATCGACAAGGAGCGGGTCGACCAGGTCCTGGCCGGTCTCGCCCCGTTCGACGAGAAGACCCTGCTCGACGACGCCCCCGCCGACGCGGACGACGCGCGGCCCGCGAGCGGCCCGGAGGTACGGGCGGGCGACAAGGCGGCCGCGGGCGTGTAACGCGGCGGGTGGAGACGGCCTCGACGACGGCGGGGTGGGCGTGGCCG